>CAKAQT010000101.1:0-4816 GCA_916720325.1 Parahaemophilus parainfluenzae | reverse complement strand
TCAAATTATCAGGTGAATTTGAATTTGCAGGCATTGATAGTTCGGCGGCACCATCGAAAAATTGTGCATCCATGACAAAAGTGTATGAATTAATGGGATTGCCATATTTTGGTGCGGCTGGTTCAGTCGAGGTTTCTGCGTTACTGACAAAAGTGTTTAAATCAATCCAACACGTGCCATTGGTTGGGTTTTCTGGATTGATGTTGGCGGTGACGGAAGATTTAGGTTTAGCCGAAGGGACGCAAAAACACTATTTTGATATTCGTGCTTTACTGACGTATAGCGCTGTATGTGGTATCGGTTTAGATACGGTTCCTGTGGCGGGAAATGCTAAGGCTGAAAGCATCGCGGCGATTATGCGTGATACGGGGACGATGGCATTTCGCTTAAATAAACCACTAACTGTACGCTTATTTCCCATTCCGAATAAGGTTGCAGGTGAAATATCAGAATTTGAGAGTGATGATTTATGTAACTGCCGCCTTTTACACATTCCTGATTAAAAAAATTTTTCCCTACTTTGTATTGATGAATGTTATCTCTACTGTCAATAAAAGGAATATCTCATGAGAAAATTAATATTGGGTGGTTTTGTTGCTGTATTATTCTCAGGGTGTACGGTAGCTCATCAGCAAACTGGACAAGAACAAGCCTTAGTCGGCGATTGGATTTGTCATGTGAAACCAGCGGCAAAATCCCCTTTACCTGTTGAGCATTTTGATTATGTCACCTATCACGCAGATCAAACTGTGCTTCTACGTGGTATTTCACAGATTGATACAAAAGAAGGCTGGATGCGTTATTTATTGCAAGCTAAAGCCAAATGGCAGGCGAATGATGGTAAGTTAAGTTATGACTTTACGGATCGTCTATTTAAAACTGCGCATTCACCAGAAGTTGCGAAAATTATTGAACGATCTCCAGAATTTAAAGAATTAGATAAGGAATTTGTTTCACCTTGTAATAACTGTGGTAATCATTTGGATATGAAGATTAAAATGAAAAGCCCAACAAGGATGACAAATTTTAATACTTATACGAAAGAAACCAGTCAATGCCATAAACTGGGAGCTGGCGAGAAAACAAAAGAAGTTAAACTAATTGAGAAATTAGTGAAAGAAAAAGGCTCGATTTAGATAAATGAATGTTTTTCATTGTAATAATGAAAAATATGGTCGAAATTTTTGATTAAGTTTTTGCCTAGAAACAGGTAAACTATACACAAATAATGCAAACAACGAGGAAAACACAATGTTTAAAAAAAGTATGAACATCGCTGATTACGATCCGGTTCTATGGCAAGCCATTCAGGGCGAAAATCGTCGTCAAGAAGAGCATATCGAGCTTATCGCATCTGAAAACTATGCGAGCCCACGCGTAATGGAAGCGCAAGGTTCACAGTTTACTAACAAGTATGCTGAAGGCTACCCAGGTAAACGTTACTACGGCGGTTGTGAGTACGCAGACATTGTCGAGCAGTTAGCGATTGATCGTGCTAAAGAGTTGTTTGGTGCGGATTATGTAAACGTACAACCACACTCAGGTTCACAAGCCAATGCGGCGGTATATGGCGCATTAATCAATGCTGGCGATACTATTTTAGGGATGGATTTAGCACACGGTGGTCACTTAACCCATGGGGCGAAAGTGAGCTTCTCCGGTAAAATCTATAATTCTGTACTTTATGGTATCACTGCTGATGGTTTAATTGACTATGAAGATGTCCGTCAAAAAGCATTAGAGCACAAACCAAAGATGATTGTGGCGGGTTTCTCTGCTTATTCTCAAGTCGTAGATTGGAAAAAAATGCGTGAAATCGCGGATGAAGTAGGCGCGTATTTATTTGTGGATATGGCACACGTTGCAGGCTTAATCGCAGCAGGTTTATATCCAAATCCATTACCATACGCACATGTTGTCACAACAACTACCCATAAAACCTTAGGTGGTCCACGTGGTGGTTTAATCCTTTCTTCTTGCGGTGATGAAGAGCTTTATAAACGCTTACAATCTTCTGTTTTCCCTGCAAACCAAGGTGGTCCATTAGTTCACATTATTGCGGCGAAAGCAGTATGTTTCAAAGAAGCGTTAGAACCAGCTTATAAAGAATACCAAGCAAACGTGATTAAAAATGCGAAAGCAATGGTAGAAGTGTTTAAACAACGTGGTTATGACGTGGTTTCAAACGGCACAGAAAACCATTTATTCTTAGTGAGCTTCATCAAACAAGGCTTAACCGGTAAAGCAGCAGATGCAGCGTTAGGTAAAGCGAATATCACGGTGAATAAAAACTCAGTACCAAATGATCCACAAAAACCATTTGTGACCTCTGGTATTCGTGTTGGTACACCAGCGGTGACTCGTCGTGGCTTTAACGAACAAGACTGTCGTGAGTTAGCCGGCTGGATGTGTGATGTATTAGATGCATTAGGCAAAGAAAACGAAGAACAAGTGATTGCAGCAACCAAAGAAAAAGTATTGGCAATCTGCAAACGTCTTCCTGTTTACGCAAACTAATTTTTCATCTTTGCTAAACGAAACGGTGACATCAATGAAGGATGTTGCCGTTTTTTATTTTAATTTTTTTATGATTTATAGGGAAAGGTAAGAGCTAATTAGTTGATATTATAGCGCTATTTTTCTGACTGATTGAATAGTTGAATAAAATACTATATTATTTGGTAGCTCAACTAAACGATAAATATATTAATTCTTCAGCCTAAAGAGCCCGGGTAAAAACCAGTCTCCATTATGCTTACTTAAATTGCCACGATAGTGGTTTAACGGTGCTGAGCCTATTATCCAATTTAGTTAAAAATCCAACCGCACTTTCGATTCAATTGAAATACATTTATCTCCCAAAGGAAGTCCTATGTTTAAAACATTATTAAATTTATTTCGCTCGACTGACAAAAATAGTCTTGAAGCCTTAAAACAACATGCAGAACAAGGTGATGCAGAGGCAATATATCAGTTGGGGAGAGTATATGCTCTTGGTAAAGGGGAAGAAGTCGATTACGATAAAGCAATGACGTTATATCACCGCGCGAATGCATTGGGTTATCCATTAGCAGCAAATAATATTGGCGCACTTTATGATGATATGGGCGAGCCTGAAAAATCAGTGGAATGGTTTGAGCAAGGCATTCGTCAAGGCGATAAACGAGCGACAATCAATTTGGGACGATTCTATCTTTTAGGCATTGGTGTGGAGCAAGATACATTTAAAGGCATGCAAATGCTAGAGAAATATGACGATGATGGGCTTGCTTTATATCTCTTAGCGCAGGTATATGATGGCGTTATAGGATATGGAGTTCCAATTAATTATACTAAAGCATTGGAATATTACTTGCTTGCTGAGAAGAATAAACAAGATTTAACCAATGAAGATTTAATGACGCTTTATAATAACCTTGGGACACTCTACAACGCTCACGAGGATATTCCAACTAATTATGCTGAAGCGCAAAAATACCTAACCAAAGCTGCTGAAATGGGGCTTCCCCATGCAATGTATGGTTTAGCAAATTTACACGGTTTTAAAGGGGATAAAAAGCAAGCCTTCAAATGGTATTTAAAAGCTGCTGAAAATGGCTTAATTGATGCCTATTACTATGTTGGTAATGCTTATAAAAGAGGTGAGGGCGTTCAACAAGATAGCCAGAAAGCCCTGAAATGGCTAGAGCTAGCAGCAGAATGCCAAATGAGGGATGCGGCTAGGGAATTGGCTGAGATTTACCAGGATGGGCTAGGTAATGTGTCACAAAATTTAGAAAAGGCTCAAGCGTTTTATCTACTCGCAAAAGAAGCTGGAGAGGATGTCGAACGCTCAGTACAACAACTTCGAAGCCGTCTTGCTGTGCGAGATAATTTTGATGAATTACTTGAACGCGCTAAAGAAGGCGATCTTGATGCACAAAAGGATTTAGCGATGGCTTACGTTCGAGGTGATGAAATTGAACAGAATAATGAAGAAGCCTTTAAATGGTATAAAGCCGCTGCGGAACAAGGTGATGCTGATGCACAAAATAGTCTGTACAATCGCTATGCAAAAGGCGAAGGAGTTGAACAAAATAGCGAAGAAGCGATGAAATGGCTACATCGTAGTGCAGAACAAGGTCATGGGCTGGCTTACTATAATTTAGGATTTGAATATAGTTCAGGTGATTTAGTTAGAAAAGATGAATTAGAAGCGATCAAATGGTATAAAAAGGCCGCGAAAAAAGGCATCACGGAAGCTTATTATCAACTTGGATTTCTTTATACTTATAGTGATACCATTAAAGATTACCAAGCTGCGCGGGAATGTTATGAATTAGCAGGCGGAAGTTGGAACGGTGAAGCGCAAAATGAGTTAGGCATTCTTCACTTTAATGGGTTCGGCACACCAAAAGATGATGCCAAAGCTTTTTTGTATTTCCAACTTGCTGCTGAAAACGGTAGTCCTGAGGGAATGTATAATTTAGGTGCGATGTATGACAATGGCTTTGGCACAAAACGCAACCGCAAATTTGCCACCCAATGGTTTAAAAAATCCTGTGAAGCTGGATATGAAAAAGCGTGCGAGATGCTATAAAAATAACACCTTACTTGATGTTTTTTCATGCAAAAGGAGAGGCGTAATACCAGATCAATATGTTAAAATGAACTATTATTTTTTGATCTTCTCGTTTACGCATAATGCTGATTCAGCTTTTATTTGTGATGTTAGCGGCGATGAATATCGCCGCTTATTTTTTAATGTGGAAAGACAAAGTTCGCGCGGTTCGTCACGGCTGGCGAATTTCTGAAAATACTTTCTTTCTATTAAGCC
>CAKAQT010000100.1:0-4817 GCA_916720325.1 Parahaemophilus parainfluenzae | reverse complement strand
CTACCAGCAGTCCATTAAAAAATCTGGTTTTGGATATCGATCACAATGATTTCGTTATCGTCATTAAAACCTCTCCGGGTGCGGCACAGTTGATTGCTCGCTTATTGGATTCCATTGGTAAACCTGAAGGTATTTTAGGCACGATTGCAGGAGATGACACCATTTTTGTGACCCCCACAAAAGAGACAACCATCAAATCGCTTTTAGAGCAAATTCAAACGCTTTTTGAAAGCAGCCTATAATGAATATCTTAGTGACCGGTGGAACGGGATTTGTAGGAAAAGCTTTAGTTGAAGCGCTACTGTCACGTGGCGATAGTGTTACAGTACTGACTCGCTCCATTGAAAAAGCTCAAGCGATTTTTCCTGAAAAAACACTGCAATTTTTGGCAACACTTTCCACACTCAAAGACTTAAATGGCTTTGATGCGGTCATTAATCTTGCCGGTGAACCCATCTTCGATAAAAAATGGACAGCCCAACAAAAAGAGAAACTTCGTCACAGTCGCATTGATTTAACACAACAGCTTGTTCAACTTATTAATCAAAGTGAATATCCCCCAGTCTTGATTTCAGGTTCTGCAACGGGAATTTATGGAGACGGTGGCGAAGACCTGATTACTGAAGAGACAAATCCAAGTAGTCAATTTACTGCACAGCTTTGTATTGATTGGGAAAATGCAGCAAAACAAGCTAACACAAGAGTCTGTTTAGTCAGAACGGGATTAGTGCTTTCTCTAAAAGGCGGGGCTTTTGCAAAAATCCTTCCGCTCTATCGCTTCGGATTAGGCGGCAAATTAGGGAATGGTGAGCAATATTGGAGTTGGATCGCATTAGAGGATATGGTAAAAGGACTTCTCTTCTTACTTGACCATAATGATTGTGAAGGTGTATTTAATTTTACTGCGCCACATCCTGTTAAAAACAAGACATTCAACCAACTATTAGGTCAAGCACTACATCGACCTTGTTTTGCTCAAGTACCTCAATTTTTACTCACTTCTCTTCTCGGTGAACGCGCTTGCATTCTATTAGACAGTCAGAATGCCTATCCAAAACATTTGTTAGATTGCGGATTTACATTCCAATATGAAAGCTTAAAAGATTACTTTAATCACATCCTTTAATTAATGTTTGAAAGAGCGATTGAAAACACTTATAGGTCATCTTCCTATACTTTGAATTTGACCTATCACGATTTATCCCCTACTCAGTAAGCGCCTTCACCAAATCCATCACAAATTCTAACCGCTCTTTGTTTTCTGGAAGTGCTTTCACAAACTTAAATTTTAATGGCCCATCAAAGCGATAAACAATTGGATTTTGTTGAATTAATTTGATGAATTTTTCTGGATCAACTTTTGCTGAAGGTGAGAATTCAATAAAGCCACCTTGAGCCCCTGCATCGATTTTCAGCACTTTTAATGGTTTCACCATTAAACGCATTTCAGCAATTTGTAAAAGATTTTTCGTTGCTTCAGGTAATAAACCAAAGCGATCAATTAATTCAACTTTTAATTCGTCTAACTCTTGCTTACTTTCCTCTGCCGCAATCCGTTTATAGAATGACAAACGCATATTCACATCGCCAAGATAATCATCTGGCAATAAAGCTGGAACACGTAGCTCAATTTCAGCTTGTTGATGTGTAATCTCTTCTAATGAAGGTTCTCTGCCCTCTTTTAAGGCTTTGACTGCCGCATCAAGTAATTCCATATAAAGTGAAAAACCGATGCTTTCAATTTGCCCACTTTGTTCATTCCCTAATAATTCACCTGCACCGCGGATCTCTAAATCGTGCGTCGCAAGAACGAAACCTGCACCTAAGTTATCTAAACTTTCTAATGCCTCTAAACGACGTTTTGCATCTTTCGTCATTAACTTCGGGGGCGGTGTAAGCAAATAAGCATAAGCTTGGTGGTGAGAACGCCCTACTCGACCACGCAACTGGTGAAGCTGAGCTAAACCAAAATTATCTGCACGTTCAATAATGATCGTATTTGCCGTTGGTACGTCAATCCCTGTTTCAATAATGGTGGAACAGACTAAAACGTTATAACGTTGATGATAAAAATCACTCATCACACGTTCAAGTTCTCGTTCTCGCATTTGACCATGACCAATCACGACTCGAGCTTCTGGTACAAGTGCGGTCAGTTTTTCAGCCGTATTTTCAATACTCGCCACATCATTATGCAAATAATAAACTTGCCCACCACGCAAAATTTCACGCAGGATGGCCTCACGAATAATTAAATCGTCTTTCTGACGAACGAATGTTTTGATACTCACTCGACGAGCCGGTGGTGTTGCAATAATAGAAAGATCGCGAATGCCATTCATCGCCATATTCAAAGTACGAGGAATTGGTGTTGCGGTAAGCGTTAAAATATCAATATTCGCTCGAAGTTGTTTAATTTTCTCTTTCTGTCCCACACCAAAGCGATGTTCTTCATCAATGATGAGTAAGCCAAGATCAGAAAACTTCACATCGGATTGAATCAATTTATGGGTTCCAATCAGAATATCGACTTTTCCTTCGGCTAAATTTTCTAAGATTTGTTTTTGCTCTTTGGCTGTTTTAAAGCGAGAAAGCACTTCCACATTAACCGGCAAATTAGCAAAACGATCTTTAAAATTCTCGTAATGCTGTTGAGCTAGCAAGGTTGTAGGGACTAATACAGCCACTTGTTTATGGTTCATGACCGCCAAAAATGCGGCTCGCATCGCTACTTCAGTCTTCCCAAAGCCTACATCACCACAAACTAAACGGTCCATTGCTTTGGGCTGACACATATCTGAAATGACGGCATTAATCGCCATGGCTTGATCGTGCGTTTCTTCAAAAGGGAAGGTTGCAGCAAATTGCTGAAACTCCTCACGATCATATTTAAATTCAAAGCCTTTTTTCACTTCTCTTTGAGCATACACATCAAGTAATTCCGCAGCCACATCACGAATTTTTTCAGCGGCTTTTTGACGCGTTTTCGCCCATGATTCATTACCTAATTTATGTAATGGCGCTGTTTCATCTGAGCCGCCTACATATCGACTAATCAAATGAAGAGAACCAACCGGCACATAAAGTTTGGATTCATTCGCATAATTGATCAGCAAATATTCCGCTTTTAAACCACCTGTATCAAGCGTGACTAACCCACCGTAACGCCCCACACCATGATCTAAATGCACCACAGGCTGCCCAATTTTTAATTCAGCCAGATTACGCACTAAGGTATCTGGATTCACCGATTTACGTTTATCACGCTGACGTTGCTGTACACGCTCGCCTAAAATTTCATGTTCAGTAATGACGGCGAGTTTAGCCTCATCAAGAATAAAACCTTGCTCAAGACGACTTACCCAAAGATTAAACTTGTCTTTATTTGCGTCAGATAAGGTTTTAATCTGTTTAGGTTTAATTTTTAATGGTGAAAGCAAATCTACTAAAGTTTCACGACGTCCTTCAGTTTCAACTGAAAATAAAACATTTCCTCTGAAATGTTCAATAAACTGTCGAAGTTGCGATAACGGTTCTTTTTGCTGTGATTGAATGGTCACTGCTGGTAATGCGGACACCGCTAAATTTTTCTGACGAACAGATGACCGCACTTTTTCTGCTTTAAAATTAATTTTAGGATAATTTTTTAATGCATGATTTACCGCATCAATGCTTAGCCACAAACGTTCTGGCGGCAAAAGAGGACGCATTGGATCAACTTTTCGATGCTCATATCGCTGTTTGGCATCAAGATAAAAACGTTCACCTTGTGCTTGATTTGTTTCCATATCCACAAACAACGTTTTTTCGGGCAAGTAATCAAACAACGTTGCCATTTCATCAAAGAATAACGGTTGCCAATATTCAATCCCTGAAATTAATGTACCTTTACTGATTTGCTGATAAATATGTTCTGGATCACGACGAATTTCACCAAAGGTTTCTCTAAATTGTGTGCGGAAAAATTCAATGCCTTTCTCATCGGTTGGAAATTCGTGTGCAGGTAATAAATTAATAGATTGAATTTCATCTAACGTTCGCTGCGTATCGACATCAAAAGTACGAATCGAATCAATTTCATCATCAAAAAAATCTAAACGAAATGGAACCGCACTTCCCATCGGGAAAAGATCTAAAAGTGATCCGCGCACAGCATATTCACCATGTTCTAGTACTTGTTCTACGGAACGATATCCTGCTGACTCTAATTGTAATCGCAATTTTTCAATGACAAGACGATCACCTTTTTTAATCAAAAGGACATTGTGCTGTAGATATTTCGGCGGGCACACTCGTTGCATTAATGTGCTAATCGGTAAAACAAAGATACCTTTTTTAGTATTTTGCAAATGAAATAGCGCACTTAAACGAGAAGAAATAATTTCTTGATGAGGCGAAAAAGAATCGTAAGGCAACGTTTCCCAATCAGGAAAAAACTGGACGGGTTGAGAAGTTAAATCCGGTAAAACTTGTGACAAACGAACCGCACTTTTGGTATCTGGCGTCACAACCACTGTCAATCCATCATATTGCTCTGCAAGTTCACTGACAGCAAGTCCATCAGCTCCTGTTAATACGTTGCCAAGAATTTTATGGTCATTCGGCTGAGTTGGAATATCAAAATTAAAATAGGTTGTTTTCATAAGTGCGGTCAATTTTCATCTCATTTTTTGCGTGAACAGTTGATTAGTTTAGCAAATTCATTCTACTTTTCAATAATTATCTGTATAAAAAAACAGGGTTTAAGTAACCCCGTTTTCTTTTATTTTTTGAGTGGTTCAAGTGGCTTCTCTTTTTTTACATGACCATCATCATCG
>CAKAQT010000099.1:0-4847 GCA_916720325.1 Parahaemophilus parainfluenzae | reverse complement strand
GGAAGATCAAAAAGTGCGGTCAATTTTTTCATTGTTTTGCCTTTTCTTAATTCATTTTTTCAAGTTTTTGATCGCTTAAGCGAACAGTGCGTCTTGCTGTTTTTTCTGTTGGTTCTGCATCTGGTGCTATACCGTTAGCACGCAAGGTATAACCCATAATGCTCGAGAATACTGGCGCAGATATCGCACCACCATAGTACTGTCCTGCTTTCGGATCGTTGATCAAAATAACGAGTGCATAACGTGGATCGCTAATTGGTGCAATACCTGCTGTAAATGCCACATATTTATGAACATAGTGACCATTTTCAATTTTACGCGCTGTACCGGTTTTCGCGCCTACACGATACCCTTCAACCATCGCACGTTTATTTTTGATTGCCACTTTCTCTAACATACCCACGACGTCTTTCGTGATTTTTTCAGAGAAAACACGTTGACCAATAACCGGCGGATCAACTTTAGTGATAGAAAGTGGACGATAAATCCCGAAGCTACCTAAAGTAGCATAGGCACGCGCAATTTGTAATGGTGTTGAAGTGATACCATAACCATAAGCTACCGTAGCTCGTTCGATATCCGCCCAACGTTTACGGTTTGCATTTAATACACCACGTTGCTCACCAATTAAGCCTAACTCTGTATCTTTGCCTAAACCAGCATTTTGGTAAGTTTCCATTAATGCTGAAGGTGGCATACGAAACGCAAGACGAGTCACACCACGGTTACTAGAGTTAATCAAAATTTCATCTAAGGTTTGTTGTGGGCGAGGTGCCACGTCCACAATTTCTTTACCATTTACGGTAAATGAACCTGTATTAATCACTTCATCACGTCTCGCTGCGCCACGTTGAAGTGCGGTCAAAACAACGAAAGGTTTTACTGTCGAACCTGGCTCAAAGGTATCCGTAATCGCACGGTTACGTTTTAATTCATCTTTCACATTAGCCAAGTTATTTGGGTTGTAAGAAGGCGCGGTTGCCATTGCTAACACTTCACCCGTACGCACATCTACCAATACTGCAGTACCAGATTCAGCTTTATTCTCAGTTACCGCTTTTTTGATTTCGCGATACACCATGGATTGCAATTTTTCATCGATACTTAAGGTCACATCTTGTGCATCGTATTTTTTCTCATCTGCAATATGCTCAACCACGTTACCACGTTTGTCTTTACGTACAACACGCGCACCGTCTTTCCCCACTAGCATTGAGTTGAAACTCGCCTCAACACCTTCAATCCCTTTACCATCAATGTTGGTAAAGCCGATTAATTGAGCTGCTTCTTCTACACGCGGATAAAAACGACGTGGTTCAGTTTCTAGTGAAATACCTTTAATTTTGAGATCACGAATATAATTTGCTTTGCCCGCTTCTACTTGACGTGCTAAATACAAGAAACCTGATTTTGGATTTTTCTCAATTTTTTTCACCAACTCAGCAGGTGTCATATTTAATTCGTTAGCAAGGGCTTTGATACGTTCTTTATCCTCTAATGCATTTTCTTTTAACATTAAACGAGGTTCTGCCACGATCGCACTCATCGGCACACTCACCGATAACAATTGGCCATTACGATCTAAAATTGAACCACGAACAGAAAGCACGTCATCTTTACGTAATGAACGTTTGTCCGCTTCACCAGATAGGGTTTCAGAATTAACAGATTGCACATAAGCAGCACGAGCCACTAATGCGCCTAAGCCTAAGAAAATAAAACTTGTCGCGATGAGATAACGACCACGAAGGAAGCATTTCTCAAACACCATTTTCGGTTTGTTTGGTTTTACTGACGCAGGTTGAGCCAATTTTCTAATTGTTTTCTTTGGCTTTCCTGGTTTCTTAGAGGAATTAAATCTAACCATTTTATTCAAAATCCCTATTCAAAAATAACCACTTCTTGTTCACTTTGAACACGTTGCATTTTTAATGTACCGATTGCAATGGATTCAACTCTTGTATTATCACTTTCGGTTGCTTCTTGTAATTGCAAATTGCGATATTCGTTTTCAAGGGCTTGGTGTTGTAATACCAACTGCCCGTTTTCAGAAATTAAGCCTCGTGTTTGGTGGGTCATCCAAATCGTGCCCATTGCAGAAGCTAAAATTAATAAAAGTAAGACGACAATTAATTTATTAGAAGAAAAAATATCTTCAACGAGAATATGTTGTAAAGGATAACGTTCGCTATTTTCTAACATCTTATTTCACCCTTTCCGCAATACGTAACACCGCACTTCTTGAACGTGGATTTGCCGAAATTTCTGCCTCACTCGGCTGAATCGCTTTACCAATGATTTTTAATTTTTGATTACGTTGAATTTGATCTTCACGTAGTGGTAAACCTCTTGGAATATCCTCGCCTTTGCTTTGCTTACGCATGAAATGTTTTACCATTCTGTCTTCAAGTGAATGGAAACTGATAATCGATAAACGCCCTTCTGGGGCCAACATATCTAATGCAGAATTTAATACACTTTCTAATTCATCTAATTCTGCATTAATATAAATTCGAATGGCTTGGAAGCTACGCGTCGCCGGATGCTTATGTTTATCTTTAAATGGCACAGCTTGAGCAATTAACTCAGCGAGCTGAGAAGTACGACTCAAACATTCAGTGCCATTTTTAACCGCACTTTTATTAAATTCTACGATGGCAGTGGCAATTCGTTTTGCAAAACGCTCTTCACCAAAGGTTTTTAACACCCAAGTTAAATCATCAACAGATACTTGTTTTAGCCACTCTGCTGCTGATAAACCTTGTGTGGTATCCATGCGCATATCTAACGGGCCATCTTTCATAAAACTGAAACCACGCTCTGCTTCATCAAGTTGTGGAGATGATACGCCTAAATCCAGCAAAATACCGTCAATTTTACCAACTAAATCGAGTTTTTGACAGATATCTGGAATGTGTGAAAAGCTATTATGTTCAATATGAAAACGAGGGTCTTGAATTTTTTCAGCTTCAGCAATGGCACGAGGATCACGATCAACCGCAATTAAACGACCATTTTCAGAAAGCTGGGAGAGAATTAGACGAGAATGACCACCACGACCAAAGGTACCATCGATATAAATTCCATTTTCTTTCAACGCCAAACCATTCACCGCTTCGTGAAGCAAAACCGTGATATGTTCAGGTGCAGAAAAGGAATTTTGCATAGTCATAAGTAAACGTTAAATCAAAATCGATAAAGAGAAGATAGAGCGGCGCAAGCACCGCTTATCCTGCTAGTGCTGCTGTTCTATAATGACAGCATTTTTAGTTCTTCAGAAGCACCGAATTCAGCACTTGAGCCAATTTCGATATCTTCATCAATTTGTGCATACCATTCGGTATCACTCCAAATTTCAAATTTGTTCAACTGCCCTACCAACATTAAGCCTTTTTCTAATTTTGCGTGTTGACGTAATGGACCACTTAATAAGATACGACCTTGCGCATCCATTTCACATTCTGTGGCATAACCGAGCATTACACGTTGTAAGCGGCGTTGATTTGGGTCAAAGTTGGAAAGTGAAAGTAGTTTTTGTTCGATTTTTTCCCATTCATCTAAAGGATAAAGTAATAAACAAGGCTGACGAATATCAACGGTACAAACCATTTGACCTTGGTTCTTTTCCATGATTTCAGCACGATAACGAGTAGGAATCGCTACACGACCCTTCGCATCTAAATTTACCGCTGCTGCACCACGAAACATTTCTCTACCTTTAAACGTTTATTTTTAGAAAAATTTGGCAGAATTTTCCACAAAATTCCACTTTTCACCACTTTGCGTAAGTTTATCGGTTGTAGCCTTAACTTGCAAGCAATTAAAACGTAAAGATTGGTAAATTTTGGCAATAAAATAAACAAAAAAACCGCCTAAGGTTTCCCTCAAACGGTTTTTTAATTTTTAACTCAATTTAATTAGTTATTTACATACGCTTCTTCGTCACGATCACCTAATGGTTTAAGCTGTGTGAAGAATAAAACTAAACAAAGAACTGTTAAGCCTAAGCCGATATAAACAGATAATTGATAGTCTAAACCGAAACCGATTTTGTTGTATGCAAGATAAGTAAAACATACAGTACTGATAAATGCCGCAGGGATTGTACATACCCAGTGGAATTTATTATAACGGTATAAGTACGCTGCTGCAGTCCATAACATAACCATCGCAGTAGTTTGGTTCGCCCAAGTGAAGTAACGCCATAAGATAGAGAAATCCACTTTTGATACGATATAACCAACCACGAATAATGGCACAGCAATAATTAAACGTTTAGCTAAGGTTTTTTGTTCTAAATGGAAAAATTCTGCAATAACAAGGCGTGCTGCACGGAATGCCGTATCGCCTGATGTAATTGGAAGAACAACCACACCTAATACTGCAAAAATACCACCAACAAGACCTAAGAAGTGGATTGAAGAATCATAAACCACTTTAGAAGGCGAACCCGCTTTAATCGCAGCTAACAAATCTGGTAAAGAATCATAGAAACTTAAACCAACTGCACACCATACTAATGCAATCACACCTTCACCGATCATCGCACCGTAGAAAATGAAACGCCCTTCTTTTTCGTTTTCAGTACAACGTGCCATTAACGGGCTTTGTGTTGCGTGGAAACCAGATAATGCACCACAAGAGATAGTTAAGAACAAGAGTGGCCATAATGGTAAATCTGCACGGGTTTCAAAGTTTTGGAAGAATTTCTCAAAAGACATACCGTCCACAGAACGATAGAAAGAAATTGGATCTGCTGAGCTAAGATCTGCACTTACTAAACCATATACCATACCTACAGACATAAAGAGTAATAATGCACCGAAGAATGGGTAGATACGACCGAT
>CAKAQT010000098.1:0-4957 GCA_916720325.1 Parahaemophilus parainfluenzae | reverse complement strand
GTAAAATAAAATCTCTTGCACTTATTGCATTGACCTCATTCGCGATTGCAGCTTGCAGCAGTGGTAATAAAGAAGTGGAACAAGCTTCTGTTGATGATCTTTATGCAAAAGGGGCGGCAGCATTGCAAGAAGGGAGCTATTCTGACTCGATTCGTTATCTAAAAGCGGCCACAGAACGCTTCCCTGGTAGTACTTACCAAGAGCAAGCGATGCTTGATTTAATTTATGCAAACTATAAAACACAAGATTACACCGCAACGTTGGTAACTGTAGATAACTATTTACACCAATTCCCACAAAGTCCAAACCGTGACTATGCAGTGTATATGGCGGGGTTAACAAACTTAGCAACGGCTGATAACATGATCCAAGATTTCTTTGGTATCGATCGTGCAACGCGTGAAACAACTTCAATGAAAACGGCGTTTTCAAACTTCCAAAGCTTAGTGCGTGCGTTCCCAAATAGCCCATATTCACAAGATGCAGTAGCTCGTATGGCGTATATTAAAGATTCATTAGCACGTCATGAATTAGAAATTGCGAAATTCTATGCAAAACGCGATGCATGGGTAGCGGTATCAAACCGTGTAGTAGGTATGTTACAACAATATCCAGATGCTAAAGCGACTTACGAAGGCTTATTCTTAATGAAAGAAGCCTATGAAAAAATGGGTTTACAACAATTAGCAAGTCAAACTCAACAAGTCATCGATGCGAATAAAGATAAACAATTTGCGGACGTGAAAAAACCGGAAGAGTCTGATTTAATTCAACCGGTTAAAAAATAATCCCGTCCCTTGTGGGACGTGCTTGAATAAGCAAAATTATTCAAATAAAGGCTAGTCAAACTAATCAAATTGAGCTAGTATAAATTTAAAAGATTTCCTGGGGTGTTCGTGGATGGGTTATGTCCCTGAGCCGATACTTAGAACTTTATAAATCGGTTTCCCGCCATTGGTGTGTAGGCTTGACCTTTGACTTTGTCATTGGACTAAAGAAACCTAAAAATGGCCTTACCGGTTTCCTTGGACCGTCGGGTTCAAGGACTACTACTCGTAGCGGCACTCTGGGACCTTTCTCTTAAATCCATTCTTTCCAATCGAATGAAATCAACACAGCAAACGCTTCGCAATCAACTCCGTCAACAAATTCGTAAAACACGAGCAAATTTGACCGCACTTCAGCAACAACAGGCGGAAGATTCCATCACTCAGCAAGCTCTTGCATTAATTGAAGAACGAAATGCGCAGCATATTGCCTTGTATGTTTCCTTTGATGGTGAAATCTCCACAGAGAAACTTATCAAAACCCTTTGGGCACAAGATAAGCACGTTTATTTGCCGGTATTACACCCTTTCAATCCGAATCATCTTTTGTTTTTACGTTATTTGCCAGATACACCGATGCTGAAAAATAAATTTGGCATTTGGGAGCCAAAATTCAATGTGCAAAACGTATTGCCTTTGGATGAATTAGATATTCTTTTTACACCACTTGTCGCGTTTGACAAACAAGGTAATCGCCTTGGTATGGGCGGTGGTTTTTATGATCGTACCTTACAAAATTGGCAAAATTCTTCTTTTATCCCTGTGGGATTAGCCCATCAATGTCAGCAAGTCGAACAGCTTCCAACTGAAGCGTGGGATGTGCCACTTCATCAAATCTTAGTCGCTTAAACCTATCAAGAAGTAAAGTTTGATAGAAAAAATTAAAAATTGTTGATTTTTTCTCTTGAAATACCAAAAAAGGGTCTTATTTAATTACTCATAAAGGGGATGACCCCAAGGATTTTATGCAGGAGAAGATAAGATATGAATATTGAAAAATTTACCACTAAATTCCAACAAGCACTCAGTGAAGCGCAGTCATTAGCGCTTGGTAAAGATAATCAGTTTATCGAACCAGTGCATTTATTGGCCGCACTTTTAAATCAACAAGATGGTTCAATTGCACCGATTTTGACAGCAAGTGGCGTGAATGTCGCGTTATTACGTAATGAATTAAACGCAGAATTGAATAAATTGCCACAAGTGTCAGGTAATGGCGGAGACGTGCAAATTTCTCGTCAATTACTCAACTTATTGAATTTATGTGACAAATTAGCACAACAAAAACAAGATAAATTTATTTCCAGTGAATTGTTCTTATTAGCGGCGCTTGAAGAGCGTGGCGCATTAAATGACATTTTGAAAAAATGTGGTGCGAAAAAAGAACAAATTTTACAAGCGATTCAACATATTCGCGGAGGACAAAGCGTGAACGATCAAAATGCAGAAGAAAGTAGACAAGCTCTTGAAAAATATACAATTGATTTAACAGCTCGTGCTGAAAGTGGCAAACTCGACCCGGTTATTGGCCGTGATGAAGAAATTCGTCGAGCCATTCAAGTATTACAACGTCGTACCAAAAACAACCCAGTATTAATCGGTGAGCCTGGTGTAGGTAAAACCGCTATCGTGGAAGGTTTGGCACAACGTATTGTCAATGGTGAAGTACCGGAAGGCTTGAAAAACAAACGTGTTCTTTCTTTAGATATGGGTGCCTTGATTGCGGGTGCAAAATATCGTGGTGAATTTGAAGAACGTTTAAAAGCGGTATTAAATGAACTTGCAAAAGAAGAAGGTCGCGTGATCCTCTTTATTGATGAAATCCATACCATGGTTGGTGCAGGTAAAACTGACGGTGCGATGGATGCAGGTAACTTATTAAAACCAAGTTTAGCACGTGGTGAATTACACTGTGTGGGTGCGACCACATTAGACGAATATCGCCAATATATCGAGAAAGATGCAGCACTTGAACGTCGTTTCCAAAAAGTCTTTGTAGATGAACCAAGTGTGGAAGATACCATTGCGATCTTACGTGGTTTGAAAGAGCGTTATGAGATCCATCACCATGTAGATATTACTGACCCGGCAATCGTGGCAGCAGCAACGCTTTCACACCGTTATATTTCTGATCGTCAATTGCCGGATAAAGCCATCGATTTAATCGATGAAGCTGCTTCGAGCATCCGTATGGAAATTGACTCTAAACCTGAGCCGCTCGATCGTCTTGAACGCCGTATCATCCAATTAAAATTGGAACAACAGGCATTACAAAAAGAAGAAGACGAAGCAAGCCGTAAACGTTTAGAAATGTTAGAAAAAGAACTTTCTGACAAAGAACGTGAATATGCTGAGCTTGAAGAAGTATGGAAGTCAGAAAAAGCAGCACTTTCAGGTTCTCAACACATCAAACAAGCGTTAGATGCGGCGAAAACTGAAATGGAACAAGCGCGTCGTGCTGGCGATTTAAGCAAAATGTCTGAGCTTCAATACGGTCGTATTCCAGAATTGGAAAAACAACTTGCTGCCGCTGAAACTGGTGAAGGCAAAGAAATGAGCCTATTACGCTATCGTGTGACAGATGAAGAAATTGCCGAAGTGCTTTCTAAAGCAACAGGTATTCCTGTTTCTAAAATGATGGAAGGTGAGAAAGAAAAACTCTTACGCATGGAAGAAGAATTGCACAAACGTGTGATCGGTCAAGAAGAAGCAGTTGATGCCGTCGCGAACGCAATTCGTCGTAGCCGTGCAGGGCTTTCAGATCCTAACCGCCCAATTGGTTCTTTCTTATTCTTAGGTCCAACTGGTGTAGGTAAAACTGAGCTTTGCAAAACATTGGCGAAATTCCTCTTTGACAGCGAAGATGCGATGGTGCGTATTGATATGTCAGAGTTTATGGAAAAACACAGCGTATCTCGTTTAGTGGGTGCGCCTCCAGGCTACGTAGGCTATGAAGAAGGTGGTTACTTAACTGAAGCTGTACGTCGTCGTCCATATTCGGTGATTTTGCTTGATGAAGTGGAAAAAGCACATGCGGATGTATTCAACATCTTATTACAAGTGTTGGATGATGGCCGTTTAACTGATGGTCAAGGTCGTACTGTGGACTTCCGTAACACCGTGGTGATTATGACCTCTAACTTGGGCTCTGATTTAATCCAAGGTAGCAAAGACGAAAGCTATGGCGAAATGAAAGCCTTAGTGATGTCAGTGGTGAGCCAACATTTCCGTCCGGAATTCATCAACCGTATTGACGAAACTGTGGTATTCCACCCACTTGGTAAAGATAACATCCGTGCGATTGCAAGCATCCAATTAGAACGTTTAGCAAAACGTATGGAAACTCGTGGTTACGAATTAGTGTTTACTGAAGCGTTATTAGATTTCATTGGTGAAGTGGGTTACGACCCAATTTATGGGGCGCGTCCATTAAAACGTGCAATCCAACAAGAGATCGAAAACAGCTTGGCACAACAAGTTCTATCTGGTCAATTATTACCAGGTAAAGTGGTCACAGTGGATTATGTGGATGGCAAAGTTCAAGCCAGACAATAATTTGTAAAATGAAAAGCCATTTAGTGAAAGCTAAATGGCTTTTTTATGCTTTGGTAAAAGATAAAATAGGGTAGAATGACGCTGTGTATTGCGTATAAAAATGAGGAAAAAAATGACCGCACTTTTAAAAATTGGTTTGGTTTCAGTGTCAGATCGTGCATCAAGTGGTGTGTATCAAGATCAAGGGATTCCAGAATTACAACAATGGTTACAGCAAGCGTTGGTAGACCCTTTTGAAGTGGAAACTCGATTAATTCCAGATGAGCAACCATTAATCGAACAAACCTTGAAAGAATTAGTGGATGAGTACCGTTGTCATTTAGTGCTCACAACGGGTGGTACAGGACCGGCAAAACGTGATGTGACACCTGATGCCACGTTAGCAGTAGCCGATCGTGAAATGCCTGGATTTGGTGAGCAAATGCGTCAAGTGAGTTTACATTTTGTGCCAACAGCGATTTTATCTCGTCAAGTTGGAGTGATTCGTAAAAACAGCCTCATCTTGAATTTACCGGGTCAACCAAAAGCCATCAAAGAAACCTTAGAAGGCGTGAAAGATGAACAAGGCAAAGTCT
>CAKAQT010000097.1:0-4967 GCA_916720325.1 Parahaemophilus parainfluenzae | reverse complement strand
CGACGTAATGTCGGGTTTTTTGTTTTTCTAGATTAAGAAAATATTTTGGTTATTCTTCGAGAATAAAAAAGTGCGGTCATTTTTGACCGCACTTTCATTTATCAATTTCATGTTTTTAAATTACAAACCTAATACAGCAAATAACACCCAGATTGTGTAAATCATGGCTAAGCCGTAAAAGATAAATCCGCCAGCTGGCACGTGGATTTTAAGATCGTGCATCGCATGATGGATACGGTGTAAACCACACCACATTGGGAAAATTGTTAAAACTAAGATAACTAATTTTCCGATCCAAGAATAAGCGAATGTAATTAAGTTATGTGGATCAATTAATCCGAATGGTAACAATAAACCAAGGATTAAGATCACAACAGGGAAGAAAATCGCACTGACAGTCCCGCCAGCACCAAACATCAACCATACTGGCGGTTCACCAGAGCGTTTTGGATTTTGATCGACCATTTTTTCTCTCCCTACATATAAACTAAAATTAATGCGATAACACTAATCACAGCTGTAACTGCCCAAAGTGCATTTCTTAACACGTGATGTGGTAAACGTTCATTTTTAACAATGATGTTCATCACTTTTGGTGTCATCACGAAATAAGTTGCAGTGTGATATAAGGTCGCAATTAATGTGATGATATTTAAGAACACCACAATTGGATTTCTTAAGAAGCCAATGAAATCAACAATACCTAAGCCTGGTACAGGATTGCTTGCAAGGCAAAGTACACCGTAAAGCAATACGATACAGAACCACACAGCAAAGATAGAAGTTGCTTCACGTACCATATAAGCTTTGTAGAAATCCAATTTTTGCCACCAAGTAGCCGTCATTGGGCGAACATATTTTTTGCGTTTACTTACTGTTACTGACATATTCTTCCCCTTAGCCTTTTGGTTTTAGCATTGAGATAACATAATCTTTGGCACTTTCCACTTTACCTTGGTTGATTGCAGAAGCTGGATCCACGTGTTTTGGACACACTTCAGAACAATAACCCACGAAAGTACAGCTCCAAACACCGTTTTTACCATTTAATAATGGCATACGTTGTGCTTTACCATGGTCACGGTTATCAAGGTTGTAACGGTGTGCCATTGTAATCGCGGCAGGGCCTAAGAATTCAGGATTTAAACCAAATTGCGGACAAGCGGCATAGCATAAACCACAGTTGATACACATTGAGAATTGACGATATTTTTCAAGCTGTGCCGGCGTTTGTTTAGTACGGCTTACTTGCAATTCTTTTGATGGATGTGGTTTACCATCTAATGCTGGTGCTTCGTTACCAATAATATAAGGTTTAATTGCCTCTAAACTTTCGATAAAGTGGCTTAAATCAACCACTAAGTCGCGTTCAATAGGGAAGTTTGCTAATGGTTCAATACGCATATGGCCGCTGTAATCACGTAAGAACGTTTTACAAGCCAATTTAGGTTTGTTATTGACCATCATCCCGCAAGAACCGCAGATCGCCATACGGCAAGACCAGCGATAAGAAAGAGACGGTTCAAGTTTATCTTTAATATAACCTAACGCATCTAAAAGAGAGGTTTGGTTATCATAAGGTACTTGATAAGAGCTTAAATGTGGCTCTTGATCGTTTTCTGGGTTGTAGCGTAATACTTCTACAGTCATTACTGGTGAATTAGCCATTTGCTTGCTCCTTAGCTTTCGCAGCCGCTTCTGCCGCTTCTGCTTCAGCACCATAAACACGTTTTGCTGGTTGAGATTTAGTGATTTTCACCGGACTGTATTCAATACGCGGTGCATCATCGCCATTGTAGTAAGCAAGGGTGTGTTTTAAATAATTCACATCATCACGTTCGGTGTAGTCTAAGCGTTGGTGTGCACCACGAGACTCTTTACGTTCAATTGCAGAGTTTGCAATAGATTGTGCCACATCAAGGATGTAACCTAATTCTACGGTGTAAAGCACATCGGTATTGAATACGCTTGAACGGTCTGCAACACGAATACGTTTATAACGTTCTTTAAGCTCAGCAATTTTATCTACTGCTTTTTGCATGCTTTCTTGGTCACGGTAGATACCACAACCTTCTTCCATTACGGTACCCATTTCATCACGGATTTCAGACCAAGATTCATTACCTTCTTGGTCATAAAGCGCTTTAAGGCGAGCGACAACATCTTGCGCTTGTGCATCAATTGCAGCACGATTTGTAGATTGTGCTTCTGCTGCACGTTGTGCGGCATATTCACCTGCAACACGGCCTAAAACCACTAATTCAGCAAGCGAGTTAGAACCTAAACGGTTTGCACCGTGTAAACCAGAAGACGCACATTCACCCACAGCAAATAATCCTTTAATGCGAGTTTCGCTGTTGAAATCCACTTCGATACCACCCATGGTGTAGTGAACAACCGGACGAACTGGAATTGGTTCATTAACTGGGTTTACACCTTCATAAGCACTTGCTAATTCACAAATGAATGGAAGACGTTCATGTAAATATTTTTCACCTAAGTGACGTAAGTCAAGGTGAACCACATCGACACCTTTTGCAGTTTTTAAGGTGTTGCCTTTTCTCCATTCTTGCCAGAACGCTTGTGAAACTTTATCACGTGGACCAAGTTCCATATATTTGTTTTCAGGTTTACCGATTGGCGTTTCAGGACCTAGACCATAATCTTGTAAATAACGGTAGCCATTTTTATTCACTAAGATACCGCCTTCACCACGACAACCTTCAGTCATTAAGATACCGGTGTTCGGTAAGCCGGTTGGGTGGTATTGGACGAATTCCATATCACGAAGAGGAACACCATGACGATATGCCATTGATAAACCATCACCGGTTACGATACCGCCGTTGGTGTTGAATTTAAATGCACGACAGCCACCACCAGTTGCAATTACAACCGCATTTGCGTTGATTTGAACAAGTGAGCCTTCCATCATATTCATCGCAACCATACCGCGAGCATGGCCATCATCAACTAAGATGTCTAAAACGAAGTGCTCGTCAAAGCGTTGAATTTGTGGATATTGAATGGATGTTTGGAAAAGAGTATGTAATAAGTGGAAACCGGTTTTGTCTGCCGCGAACCAAGTACGTTCGATTTTCATCCCACCGAAACGACGCACGTTTACATCGCCATCTGCTTTACGGCTCCAAGGGCAGCCCCAACGTTCAAGTTGAGTCATTTCCACTGGAGAATGTTCAACGAAGTATTCCACCACATCTTGTTCACATAACCAGTCACCACCGGCAACGGTATCGTGGAAGTGTTTATCGTAGGAATCTTCCTCTTTAATTACTGCGGCCGCACCACCTTCTGCTGCAACCGTATGGCTACGCATAGGATAAACCTTAGAAACTAATGCGATCTTTAAGTTAGGGTTTGCTTCTGCTGCTGCAATTGCTGCACGTAAACCGCCGCCACCGGCACCAACAATAGCAATATCGACATTAACCGTTTGCACGATATCCTCCAATCAATAGAAAGTAAAAAAATAAAATGCCCTAAATAAATAGGGGATATATTGCCATTCTGCCATTTTTGTTTACAAATTAGTAACCTTTTTTCCGGAATAAACGGATAAAATATCAAAAGTGTGATCTAACTCAAAAAAGTTACTTTTTTTATATTTTTTAGATGATAACCGTTTTCGTTTAAGAATGATTTAGTCGGATTATTGAGTTAAAAATCACTCTTGTTTACAATAGCCTAATTCATTTTAAAGGTGAAAACGGAGAAAAAAATGACCGCACTTAGCGATAAAAAAACAGAATGGCAACCTTCCGCTTCAATTAAAAACTTATTGGCGCGAGCCAAAATCATTGCGGATATCCGTCAGTTCTTTACTGAACGTGGATTATTAGAAGTGGAAACGCCCGTTTTAAGTGAATTTGGCGTAACGGATCTTCACCTTTCCACCTTTAATACCGAATTTGTTGCCCCTTTTGATGAACTCTCGAAAACGCTCTGGCTTTCTACAAGCCCGGAATATCACATGAAGCGTTTACTGGCGGCGGGCAGTGGACCGATCTTTCAAATTGGCAAAGTGTTTCGTAATGAAGAAGCGGGTAATCGTCATAATCCGGAATTCACCATGCTTGAATGGTATCGACCGCACTTTGACATGTACCGTTTGATGAATGAAGTGGATGATTTATTACAACAGATCCTCGATTGTAAACCGGCAGAAACCTTAAGTTATCAGTTTGTTTTCCAAGAATATGTCGGATTAGATCCATTGTCAGCGACTCGTCAAGAACTGGTGGAAGCCGCACGTAAACACAACTTTATGGCAGATGAAGATGAAGATCGTGATACCTTATTGCAATTTCTATTCAGTGAAGTGGTAGAGCCTAAAATTGGGCAAGAAGCACCTGTAGCAGTTTATCATTTCCCTTCTTCCCAAGCCGCACTTGCACAACTTAGCCCAGAAGATAGCCGTGTGGCAGAACGTTTTGAGTTCTATTATAAAGGCTTAGAGTTAGCCAACGGTTTCCATGAGCTCACAGATGCACGAGAACAACAATACCGCTTTGAAAAAGACAATCGCCTACGCGAAAAAGCAGGATTGCCACAGCGTGAAATTGACTATCGTTTTCTAGGGGCATTACAAGCAGGTATTCCAAATACTTCTGGTGTGGCTTTAGGGGTCGATCGTTTAATTATGATTGCATTAGGCGCGGAAAGTATTAAAGAAGTGATTTCATTTTCGATAGAATGTGCCTAGTTTGCTCAAAAAATATTCATTATGTCTTCGAAAATGAATAAAAAAGAAGAATAAATTGCTCAAAATAGAGCGATCATTGTATAGACAAAATTCTGAAAAGTTCGATGTGAAAGGATGTTTTTGATTAAAAAATGTCCTTTTTTGTGTAAAAAATGTGATCTTGATCCAATTTTAGAAAATTGGAAGAGATCCTCCCATTGACACTATAGGTTTATTTTGTAATATTTGCGACGTCTATTTCGGA
>CAKAQT010000096.1:0-4994 GCA_916720325.1 Parahaemophilus parainfluenzae | reverse complement strand
TATAAACTGTAACAGTAGATTAAGAAGGCGTATCGAAAGATACGCCTTTTTGTTTTTTATCAATGAATGTTGTTTTTATAATAGAAAGTGCGGTCAAAAATTGTGTCGTTTTGGTATGATACAGATTCATTTTTTATACGGGTGTTTTTATGCAACAACTACCATTTAAAGCCGTTGTCTCTGATCTTGATGGCACGCTACTTAATACCAATCATGTAATTGGTGAGTTTACTATTGATGTATTGAATAAATTAGAACAAAAAGGTGTTGATATTATTTTAGCGACAGGCCGTAATCACACGGATGTTTCTTCTATTTTAGGTAAGATAGGTGCTGAGCATGCTGTAATGATCACTTCTAATGGTGCGAGAGTACGCGACCTAAAAGGTAACCTTATTTATAGCAATAGTCTTCCAGAAGAAATCGTGCTTGAGTTGTATAAAATCCCTTTTGATCGCACCAAGATTTGTATCAATACTTATCAAGATGATGGTTGGTTTATCAATACAGATGTGCCGGAATTAGAAAAATACCATAAAGATTCAGGTTATATGTACGAAGTTGTCGATTTTACAAAGCATCATGGAAGAGGAACTGAAAAAGTATTTTTTATTGCTCATGATCCTAAAGATCTAATAGAACTAGAAGATTATCTTAGAACACATTTCGGGGATAAAACCACAATTGTTTACTCAGCGGTAACTTGCTTAGAGGTGATGAACAAAAATGTATCGAAAGGTGATGCATTAGCTCATCTATTAGAAAATAGAAATTATGGATTAAAAGATTGTATTGCTTTTGGCGATGGCCAGAATGATGTTGAAATGCTTTCTTGGGTTGGTAAAGGTTATGTGATGGCAAATGCTGATTCTCGTTTAAAAGAAGCTTGTCCTGAACTGGAAGAGATCGGGTTCAATAAAGACGAAGCAGTGGCCAAACATTTAGCAGAAATTTTTGGTATTAAATAGATGTTCCAGTCAATTTTTCTGATTAGTGCCGGTGCGGCGATCGGAGCTTCTTTACGCTGGGGATTAGGTCTATGGCTTAATTCCCTGTTTAGTTCACTTGCATTTGGTACACTTGTGGCTAATTTTATTGGCTGCTTTTTGATGGGGATTTTACTAGCAGCCTTTTGGACCTTCCCTCAATTTAGTCCTGAATGGCGATTATTCTTAGTGACTGGATTTCTTGGTGCGCTCACCACATTTTCCTCTTTTTCAGGCGAAGTGATTGGACTCTTTTTTAAAGAAGAATGGGGCAATGGATTGTTCGTTTTAGTGAGTCATTTAGTTGGTTGTTTAATCTTTACAGTATTAGGTATTTATTTCTTTAGGCTCATCAGTCTTCTATTCCATTTCCGATAAAATCGCTAAATTCTTCAGAATAAAATCCATGAGAGAGCATATACTGCCAAATTTTTTGTTTGCTTTTGATTGGTTGAGGTTCTGCATAATTAGGAAACTTTTTACGTAGAACCTTTTCTGCGATTTCAGTCCAATTAATTTCACTTTCTGTAAGGACTTCATTTATTACGTCTGAAGAGACGCCTTTTAGTTGGCGTAATTCTTGTTTGATACGATTTACGCCATATCCTCGTTGTGAGCGTGCGTGTAAATAATTTTCAGCAAATCGTTTATCATTTTGCCAGTTTTTTTTCTGACAGTAAGCAATCGTTTCATCGATCTCATCTTCTGTAAATGCTTTTTCCTGCATTTTATTGCGTAGTTCAAATTCGCTATATTCACGTCGAGCAAGTAAATTAACGACATAGCTCAAAGCAAGAGAAGACATAGAAATTCCTTTTAGGTGAAATACGGTTGAAATGAAAAGTGCGGTCAATTTTGACCGCACTTTTAGTGATTAGAAATCGCTTTCTGCGTCATCGGTAGATTGTTCAATATCAGCCATTAATGCTTGTTCTGGGTTAGCGACTAATTCAGCACGAAGTTTCGCTTCAAGTTCGTCTGATTTTGCAGGGTTTTCGTTTAACCATTTCATTGCGTTAGCTTTCCCTTGACCAATCTTTTCACCGTTGTATGCATACCATGCACCAGATTTCTCAACAAGTTTGTGTTTAACTCCGAGTTCAATTAATTCGCCAGCTTTAGAGATACCTTCTCCATAAAGAATTTGGAAATCCACTTGGCGGAAAGGTGCGGCTAATTTGTTTTTAACTACTTTAACACGAGTTTCGTTACCAATGACTTCATCTCCATCTTTAACTGAACCAGTACGACGGATATCTAAACGCACAGAAGAGTAGAATTTTAGTGCGTTACCACCAGTTGTGGTTTCTGGGTTACCAAACATGACACCAATTTTCATACGAATTTGGTTAATGAAGATAACAAGACAGTTTGCATTTTTGATTTGACCAGTTAATTTACGTAGCGCTTGAGACATTAAACGCGCTTGTAAACCCATGTGTGAATCACCCATTTCACCTTCAATTTCAGCTTTTGGGGTGAGTGCAGCAACCGAGTCCACGATGACTACATCTACAGCACCAGAACGTACTAATGCATCACAAATTTCAAGTGCTTGTTCACCATTGTCTGGTTGGGAAACTAAAAGTTCTTTCACATCAACGCCAAGTTTTGCTGCATAAATAGGATCAAGTGCATGCTCCGCATCGATAAACGCACAGGTTTTACCTACTTTTTGTGCTTGAGCGATAACAGATAAAGTTAAGGTTGTTTTACCAGAAGATTCAGGTCCAAAAATTTCAACAATACGACCCATTGGTAAACCACCAATACCAAGAGCGACATCAAGACCTAAAGAACCCGTTGAAACAGATTCAACGTCAAGGGCTTGAGTATCGCCCAATTTCATAATTGAGCCTTTACCGAATTGCTTTTCAATTTGACCAAGTGCTGCCGCGAGTGCTTTTTGCTTTTCTTCTTGAGTTGCCATATAAAACCTTCTTGAATAGAGTTATCTAAATTTGGCTAGATTATATCTGTATTGATGTACAGTATCAAGAAAAAATTTTTTCCTTGATGAAAAAATGTGAACTAGATTCCAAACTTGATAAATAGTTTATTTAAAATCAAATTCTTAAGTATTTTTTTAGATCTTGAATTTGTGCTTCGAGAATTTTTTCACCCAGTTCATATACAGTTCTTATTTTGGTTTCATCTCGTTCTAATCGACCTATATTGAGTGATACATTTGGACGAATCACAAAGATTTTATTTTGTTTTTCTAAACGAATGATTTCTTCTACTTGTTTATTATAAGTGCGGTAGCGATTTTCTAAGGTTTTAACTAAGTGTGGATAGTTGCGATAAAAAAGCTTGAATAAAAAAGAAGAAGATTTTGTTTTACGGTAGTCGATAGGTTGAGTTAAAACAACGATGATTTTATCACAACCGAGCTCTTGTGCTTTTTCAAATGGAATACTATCAGCAATTCCACCGTCTAGATATTTTTGTCCATTAATTTCCACAAATTGTGAGACGAAAGGCATCGCTGAGGTTGCTCTGAAGTATTCCATTTCTTCGAAAACATTTTTGATTTTGAAATATTCAGCTTTACCGCTCTCGATGTTTGTTGCTGCTAAATAGAAATCAATGTGAGATTTCTCGAATTCATTTTGATCAAAAGGGTCGAGATTAAAGGGGAGATCATAGAAAGCGAAATCTTTATTGATAATATTGCCCGTTGTAAAAAGACTATGAAATCCCATATAACGTTTATCTTTAAGATATTTTAGGTTATATCTAAACGCTCTTTCTTTTTGGTTGGATGCATAATTGATGCCAAATAATGCACCTGCAGAAATGCCAATAATTTTATCTATTTGAATGTTTTGCTCCATGAGGGCATCAAGGACGCCTGCGGTAAACATACCTCTCATACCTCCGCCCTCAAGAACGAGTCCGACTGTCATTTTTACTCCTGAATTCTAAAACTTTTAAAAGATTAAATATTAAACTATAAACTTATTTTTTCTTATCTAGTTGTTTATCAATAAATAAATTTTGCATTTGCGATCTTTCTCACAAAATTGAAATTTTATATTCGTCACACTTAATTGGTTATGATATAAACATTTTTGAGAAGTACTTCTTGGTATAGTCGTATGTGATTAACCTTAAAATAAGGAGGAGTTTTAAAATGAAAACTCTCATAATCCCAAATGATCATATCACTAAAGTATGTGATTTGTTAAATCAACTTATCGGAGATGTGACAAGTAAAAATTTATTTACGGGATATGGCTTGTATCATAAAGAGAAAGATATGTTTGCGGTTTGGGCAAACAATAAGGTTTACTTACGTGCTAAGGATGAGCTTTCGATAAAATTAAAAGGACTGGGCTGTAAACCTTTTGCAACAAATGAACTCAATAAACGCTTCGTATTATCTGATTATTATGCTTTAACTGAAAGTATCTTGAAAGATAATGTTTTAATGAGAACCTTGATCATTCTTTCTATCAGTCAAATCAGGAAGGAAAAATTAGATTCAGCACTCTCTAAGATTGGACGGATTCGTGATTTACCGAATTTATCGGTTAAATATGAACGAGCATTAAAGAAAGTCGGCATTGATAGTGTTGATATTTTACGACAAATAGGTGCTGAAAATGCGATTGTCCGTTTGAAGAAAGCGGATATAGGGGCAACAGAGGCTTTTTATTGGCGGCTTCGAGGTGCTTTAGATAACCGTAATTGCGAGTTTTATACTGAAAAAGAGAAGGAAAGAGGCCTAAGTAAACTTAATGAAATACTTTCTGCAAATGGGTTTAGACGTTGTAAGCGGATCTTAAAAAAGGCTGAATAGCATTCATATAAAGGAGTTAACGTTTAAAAAATCATCTATCGAAGAAATTTCTTAAAAAAAGTGCTTGCGTGGATTTCAAAAATCCCTATAATGCACTCCACACAACGACGCGCTGTTGTGACTCTTAAGAAAAACCAGTGCGTCGTTGTTTTTTGCTCTTTAACAATATATCAGACAATCTGTGTGGGCACTTGTTGATTGAC
>CAKAQT010000095.1:0-4999 GCA_916720325.1 Parahaemophilus parainfluenzae | reverse complement strand
CCGCCACATCATCATTATTGAATGATGGAGGAGAGAATACATCGAGATCTTTTAAACTGCGACCTTGTAAAAGCTCTGTTACGGTACGCTCTAATGCCACTTGGAAGTTCGGATGTGCACCAAAAGAGGCAAAGCACGTGCCGTTATTTGGGTTGAGCAATACCACGCAAATCACAGGGTATTTGCCACCTAATGAGGCATCAAAGGCATAAATAGGGAAACCTTCTTCCTCTAATTTGGCAATAGAGGCTTGAATGGATGGGTAACGATCCATCACGGATTTTGGAATTTCAGGAAGACTGATGGCTTCTGCAATAATGCGATTTTTCACATAGCGCTCAAAGACTTCTGAAAGCCCTTGCACACGCGCTTCATTTTTTGTATTGCCAGCTGACATCCCATTAGAAACATATAAATTCGCAATGATACTTTGCGGAATATAGACGGTTTGTTGATCAGATTGGCGCACATAAGGCATCGCGACAATACCGCGATCGTAATTACCGGATTGCAGATCCACAAGCAATTCTGGGGTTAGTTCTTGATTTGGATCGAAATAATCCCATAAATAATCATCTAAAATTCCCTCTGGTAAAAGGGCGTCGTCTTCAATTGGAAACCATTTTTCAGTGGGGTAATGAACAAAATCACCGTTAGCAATTTCTTGTCCTAAATAGAAATCAGCAAAGAAATAGTTGGTGGAAAGACGTTCGAAATATTCACCTAATGCAGACGCTAATGCGGCTTTTTTGCTTGCGCCTTTGCCGTTAGAAAAACATTGTGGGCAATCTTTATCACGAATGTGTACCGACCATACATTTGGCACAGGATTAAGCCAAGAGGCTTCTTCAATATTGAAACCAAGTGCGGTCAATTTTTGTTGAAATTTTGAAATACTGTCTTCAAGTGCGGCATCTTTGCCGGGAATAAATGTTTGTTCGGTCATAATTGTTCCTGTTATAAAAAGCTCCAGCATCATAGGGGAGTTTAGTGAGCTAATCAAGCATAAAATTTATGCACTTCTGCTCTTGTTTTCCTTGATTTTTAAGGGTAAATTAGCTTGGCGCAGAAAGGCATTTTCTGCGTGGGTAAAATTATAAACAAATCAACCAATTGGGAGATATCATGGCTCAAGGATTTTATGAATTAAAAGTGGCTAAAGACGGACAATTTATGTTCAACTTAAAAGCAGCAAACGGACAAGTGATTTTAACTAGCGAACTTTATAAAACTAAAGCATCAGCTGAAAACGGTATTGCTTCAGTGCAAAAAAATGGCGTGGATGCGAAAAACTTTGAATATCGCGTAGCGAAAAATGATAAACCTTATTTCGTATTAAAAGCGGCTAACCACCAAGAAATTGGCCGTAGCCAATATTATTCTTCTCAAGCTGCAGCAGAAAAAGGCGTTGAGTCAGTGATCAATAATGCATCTTCTGCAGTAATCAAAGAAGTAACAGAATAATCATTCTGTTCTTATTTCTTTAAATGCACCTGCCGGCTCTAAAAACGCCGGCATTTTTGACCGCGCTTTCTCAGGATTCAGTGTTAACGGATAGGTTCGTTTTTGGGCAACGATCACGGAGAGCGGAGAACAAAGCGTGCTCTTTTCTTGTTTTATGGATAGTCTTTCTTCTGCAATCACATCAAAATTTAATAATGATAGCCAGTCAACCACTCGCCAAGTAGCATATTGTCGGAACTTAAATTCGCCTAATTTCGGTTTGAAAAGCAAGGGACTCAGCGGATTAAATAACGTGATGAAAATCCAGCCATCATCCTTTAAAACACGATGAGCTTCACGCAATATTTGGTGAGGATCTTGCGCAAAATTTAAGGTGTTTGCCAACAAGCAGGCATCCATTTCTTTTTCAATAAAAGGCAAGGCTAATGGCGATGCTTGGAGTAAACTATCACTTTCATTTAAAAGTGCGGTAGGAAAATGCGCTGTTTTTTCAGCTAACACAATTTGATGACGTAAAGGCAAGTCAAAGGCAATTTCACCACTTAAGGCACCGACTTTCAGAATTTGATAGCCTAAAATTTTTGGTGTCCATTGGGCAAAATAATCGGTTAATACGTTACAATAGGCTTCACCTTGTGGTAACGCTTGCCAACTTTCAGGTGAAAGAAGTGGTTTGTGCCATTTGGCTTTCCAATTCAATGTTAATCCTATTTTCATAAGGTAATTTATGCTAGTTCCTATTCCTGCGCTCAATGATAACTATATTTGGCTTTATAGACGAGAAAATTTCCCCGTAATTGTGATCGATATCCCAGAAATAACCCGTTTAATTCCGTATTTAGAATCCAATAAGCTAGACATAGAAGCGGTGTTATTAACCCATAATCATGATGATCATGTTCAAGGTGTCGCGGAATTTAAGCAATATTATCCCAATGTGCCAGTTTTCGGTCCAACAGAATGTGCAAATAAAGGGGCAACCAATATTATGGATAGTGGTGTGATTAATACGGCACATTATCATATTGAAGTTTTGCCAAGCGGTGGCCATACGGCAGGGCATATCAGCTATTTGGTGGATGGACATCTATTTTGCGGCGATGCGTTATTTTCTGCGGGCTGTGGTCGCGTATTTACGGGGGATTTTGCTCAAATGTTTGAAACCATGCGACGTTTTAATCAATTACCTAATGAAACCGTGGTTTGTCCTGCTCATGAATATACGCTGGGTAATTTAGCTTTTGCGGAAACGGTATTGGCGGATAAAAATGCGGTCAAAAATCAACGTGTTTTAGTGGAACGTTATCTAGCAGAGGGCAAGCCGAGTTTGCCGACAACAATTGGATTAGAGAAACAAATTAATCCGTTTTTACAAGCAAAAAATTTAGACGAATTTACACAATGGCGTTTAGCGAAAGATAAGTTTTAACTCATTTTAGTTATTTGTTTGAGTTTTTTCTCTTGAAATTTGCTCAATTCTCAACAATTCATTAAAATAGCGAAACTTTTACTTTCTACTTTAAGCCGCATACTCATAAAAGTGCGGTTGTTTTTATTAGGTTTTTATGACCCTTCTTGTTCTAGGCATTAATCATAAAACAGCTTCTGTCGCTGTTCGTGAGAAAGTCGCTTTTTCTGAAGAAAAGCGACAGCTTGCCTTACAACAAATTCACCAACAAGATTTGGCAGAAAGTGCGGTTATTCTTTCTACCTGTAACCGTACAGAGATTTATCTTCACCATCGTCAAATTTCACCCCAAGAGTGTAAGCAATGGCAAACGAACTGTATAAATTGGTTTGCTAATATTCATCAGCTTTCTGTCGATGAATTAAATAAAAGTATTTACACACATCAAAATCAACAAGCTGCAAATCATTTAATGCGAGTGGCCTGTGGTTTGGATTCATTAATTTTGGGGGAGCCGCAAATTTTAGGACAGGTGAAGCAAGCTTTCCAAATCAGTGAAGATTATTATCAAGCGGCAAATATTCCACTTTCGAGCACGCTTTCTCGCTTGTTCCAAAAAACTTTTGCTACAGCAAAACGTGTGCGTACTGAAACCAATATTGGTGAAAGTGCCGTATCGGTGGCTTATGCGGCTTGTAGCTTGGCTCGTCAGATTTTTGAATCTTTACGTGAACTACAAATTTTACTTGTTGGGGCAGGAGAAACCATTGAATTGGTGAGCCGTCATTTATTACGCCACGGTGTAAAAAAATTGATGATTGCTAACCGCACTTTATCTCGTGCTGAGCAGTTGGTGGAAAAATTAGCGTCTAATACACCGATTGATGTGTATTCGCTTGATGAATTGCAAACACCGCTAAATCAAGCCGATATTGTCATCAGCTCTACAGGCAGTCCGACTATTTTAATCACTAAAGCGATGGCTGAAATTGCGGAGAAAGCACGCCAATTTAGACCGACTTTAATGGTTGATATCGCCGTGCCTCGTGATATTGATGAAAATGTCTCGGAATTAGAAAGTGTGTATCATTACACCGTGGATGATTTGCAAGATATTATCCAACGCAATCTTTCTCAACGTGAGCAAGCATCAGAGCAAGCACAAGATATCATCACGCAAGAATGTAATGCCTTCTTTGAGTGGTTGAAAGTTCAACAATTCTCCAATTTGATCCGTCATTACCGTGATGAGGCAGAGAATACTCGCCAAGAATTACTCGAAAAAGCGTTACACCAAATTCAACAAGGTGAGAATGCTGAAAAAATTCTGCAAGAATTAAGTTATAAATTAACAAATAAACTCATTCATGCACCAACCCAAACTATGCAATCCATGATGAGATCGGGTAATGCAGAAGGGTTGCATGCCTTTTCAAATGCGTTGCATTTAACCCATCCTTTAAATGAAAAAAACGATTAAATTTTTGACCGCACTTTTCAGTAGCGCATCGTTACTGATGAGTGTGCCAGCCCTAGCGGAATACCGAACTTTTGATGATGGCAATATTACTTACGGAATTTTTCAAGCAAAGCCCGAAGAAGTACAGCTACATTGGAAAGATGCCGAAGGTAAAGATTATCAAAGTTTAACGCGTCTCAAAAATGCCTTAGAGCCTAGCTATAACGTGAAAATGATTATGAATGCAGGCATTTATAGCATGAATAATATGCCAGCTGGATTATGGATTGAGCAAGGAAAAGAGCTCAATGCGTTAAATACAAAAGCAGGCAAAGGTAATTTTCATGTGCAGCCTAATGGGGTATTCGCCATTGCTAGAAATAAACCCTACATTTTAACAACCGCTACGTATCAGAAAAGCAAACTTACGCCAGACTTTGCGTTGCAATCAGGCCCGATGTTGGTTATTCATGGAAAAATGAATCCGCAATTTCGAGCTAACCTAGAAAGCTATCATAAGCGTAATGCAGTGTGTTTGACGAAACAGAATGAACTGTTGTTTTTGATGACGATAAAAGGTGAGCCTAATCTTTATACATTGAGCCAAGGTTTGCTGAAAATAGGTTGTCATGATGCCTTATATCTTGATGGAACAATATCTAATTGGT
>CAKAQT010000094.1:0-5181 GCA_916720325.1 Parahaemophilus parainfluenzae | reverse complement strand
GTCTTTTTATTAGGCGCTTTATTCGCCAGTTCCATTCATTATTTTTTAAGTCATTATCGTCGAACATATCGAAAACCAGTGGAAACTAAAACAGTCGTCAATTTACAAGGTAAATCGAGTAGCCAACGTTTTCATCAACGTCGTCGAAGAATTTGATCAAGGTAAATAAAATTGCAAATATTGGTTAAGCCAATCAGTAAATAGGGTAGAATACTGAGAATTATTTAGATAGGAGAAAAACATGGCAACTCGTAGACAACTCGCCAACGCAATTCGTGCGCTATCAATGGATGCAGTACAAAAAGCAAAATCAGGCCACCCAGGTGCACCGATGGGAATGGCGGATATCGCTGAAGTATTATGGCGCGATTTCTTAAAACATAACCCAAACAATCCTAAATGGGCCGATCGCGACCGTTTTGTGCTTTCTAACGGCCACGGTTCAATGTTGATCTATAGCTTATTACATTTAACAGGCTATGATCTTTCTATCGAAGATTTAAAACAATTCCGTCAATTACATTCTAAAACCCCAGGCCACCCAGAATATGGTTATGCACCAGGTGTTGAAACCACTACTGGTCCGTTAGGCCAAGGTATCACTAATGCAGTAGGGATGGCGATTGCTGAGAAAACATTAGCAGGCCAATTTAACCGTGAAGGCCATGAAATCGTAGACCACCACACTTATGTGTTCTTAGGTGATGGCTGTTTAATGGAAGGGATTTCTCACGAAGCTTGCTCTTTAGCGGGCACATTAGGCCTTGGTAAATTAATCGCATTCTACGATGACAACAATATTTCGATTGATGGTCATGTTGATGGTTGGTTCAGTGATGATACGGCAGAACGTTTTGAAGCTTATGGCTGGCAAGTAATCCGTAATGTAGATGGTCACGATGCAGAACAAATTCGTGCCGCAACCATTCTTGCTCAAGCAGAAAAAGAAAAACCAACATTAATTATTTGTAAAACCATCATCGGTTTTGGTTCACCAAATAAATCAGGCTCTCATGATTGCCACGGTGCACCATTAGGTGATGAAGAAATCGCATTAACCCGTAAAGCACTTGGCTGGGAATATGGTCCATTTGAAATTCCGGCTGAGTACTATGCAGAATGGTCTGCGAAAGAAAAAGGCGCTGCAGCAGAAAAATCTTGGGAAGAAAAATTTGCCGCTTATGCAAAAGCATATCCTGAACTTGCGGCAGAATTTACACGTCGTGTAAACGGTGAATTACCAGCAAATTGGGCAGCAGAATCTAAAGCGTTCATTGAAAAATTACAAGCTAACCCTGCAAGCATTGCAAGCCGTAAAGCATCACAAAATGCCATCGAAGCTTATGCACACGTATTACCTGAATTCTTAGGTGGCTCTGCAGACTTAGCAAGCTCTAACTTAACGTTATGGAGCGGTTCTAAACCAATTCGTGCACACGAAAACGTAGGTGGTAACTATATCAACTATGGTGTGCGTGAGTTCGGTATGTCAGCGATTATGAATGGTATTGCTTTACACGGCGGGTTCATTCCTTACGGCGCAACCTTCTTAATGTTCTACGAATATGCACACAATGCGGTGCGTATGGCGGCATTAATGAAACAACGCACTTTATTCGTTTATACTCATGACTCGATCGGTTTAGGCGAAGATGGTCCAACTCACCAACCAGTTGAGCAAACTACATCATTACGCTTAATTCCAAATCTTGAAACATGGCGTCCATGTGACCAAGTGGAATCAGCCATCGCATGGCAACAAGCGGTTGAGCGTCAAGATGGCCCAAGTGCGTTGATCTTTACCCGTCAAAACTTAGCACAAATGGACCGCACTTCTGCACAATTAGATGCCGTTAAACGTGGTGCTTATGTATTAAAAGACTGTGAGGGAACACCTGAGTTAATCTTCATTGCGACAGGTTCTGAAGTGGAATTGGCAGTGAAAGCAGCAGATGTATTGAGTGCTGAAGGTAAAAAAGTACGTGTCGTCTCTATGCCAAGTACTAACCGTTTCGACAAACAAGATGCAGCGTACCGTGAAAGTGTGTTACCTGCAGCCGTAACCAAACGTGTTGCAATCGAAGCAGGTATTGCAGACTTCTGGTATAAATACGTTGGCTTTGAAGGTCGCGTGGTTGGTATGAATAGCTTTGGTGAATCAGCACCAGCAGATCAATTATTCAAACTCTTTGGCTTCACCGTGGATAACGTGGTAGCAAAAGCAAAAGAGATTTTATAATTATTAAAATAGATAAAGGCAGGCAATGACCTGCCTTTCTTTTTTGATTTGAACAAAGTGCGGTCAAAAAATAAGAAAATTTTTGACCGCACTTTGTTTTTATCTGCTTTCACCTTGTTATCTAAGCCTTTTTTCGTCAATCCATTGAGTTAGCCTTTCAAGTTTGCTAAAATTCGCAACACTTTTTGCGATAAAAAATAAAACGTAAAAAGTGAGTTCGGAAGAAGGTAGCTGGAGAGTAGGGAATTGCCCCTACGCCGACGAGGTAAAATCTTTCAGGCGCAATCGCAAGATTGCAGGGACTGTTACTGGACGAACCCTTGGAGAGATCCATTGCATTTTATTGATGTAAATGGACGCCGAAGGCGCAAAAGAGCGGTCGATTTTTCGATTGTTTTCCAAACGCTCAGGCAAAAGGACAGGGGCAAAAGACAATCCGTATTATCAAAAATATTTCTATCGGGATTCTTCTTGTCTCCTTGTCGAGTTTATTTGTATTTTAAACGACGAGGAATCATCAATGTCATTACAGACAATCTTATCGGCTATTAGTAGCTTTATATGGGGACCGCCCCTACTTATTCTTTTGTCCGGAACCGGACTTTATCTCACCCTTCGTTTAGGCTTTTTGCAAATTCGTTATTTGCCTCGTGCCTTGGGCTATTTATTTGCTCGTGGTGCAAATAAAGGCAAAGGGGACGTGTCTTCTTTTGCTGCACTTTGTACCGCATTAGCGGCAACCATTGGTACAGGGAATATCGTGGGTGTAGCGACCGCAGTACAAGCGGGTGGACCTGGCGCGATTTTTTGGATGTGGCTAGTTGCATTATTAGGCATGGCAACCAAATATGCCGAATGTTTGCTTGCAGTGAAATATCGTGTGCGCGATAAATACGGTTTTATGGCAGGTGGACCAATGTACTACATCGAACGTGGTCTTGGTATTAAGTGGTTAGCAAAATTATTTGCGCTATTTGGGGTGTTGGTGGCCTTTTTCGGTATCGGTACTTTCCCTCAAGTCAATGCGATTACGCATGCAATGCAAGATACCTTTAATGTGCCTGTTGTGATTACTGCAACAGTGGTGACGGTATTGGTCGCTATGATTATTCTTGGTGGAGTAAGACGTATTGCGAGAGCCTCTGCCGTCATTGTGCCTTTTATGGCACTGGGTTATGTGACGACCTCAATTATCATCTTAATCGTTAATTACGATAAATTACCTGCTGCAATTTCATTAATTATTCAGAGTGCGTTTAATCCACAAGCAGCTTTAGGCGGAGCAGTTGGTTTTACCGTGATGAAAGCGATTCAATCAGGTGTGGCACGTGGTATTTTCTCAAATGAATCTGGTTTAGGGAGTGCGCCTATTGCAGCTGCTGCGGCACAAACGAAAGAGCCTGTTCGCCAAGGTTTAATTTCGATGACAGGGACATTCTTAGATACCATCATCGTATGTACGATGACGGGCTTAGTGCTTGTGATTACGGGAGCATGGAGTAATCCTGAGCTTTCAGGCGCAAGCGTGACTAACTATGCTTTTGCGCAGGGATTAGGTACATCATTTGGTGCAACGATTGTAACAGTAGGATTATTATTCTTTGCTTTCACCACAATTTTAGGGTGGTGCTACTACGGTGAGCGTTGTTTCCTTTACTTAGTTGGTATCCGTGGTATTAAATTGTATCGCTTCATATTTATTGTTCTGGTTGGAGCGGGTTCATTCCTCACCTTAGATTTAATCTGGATCTTAGCGGATATTGTGAATGGTTTAATGGCCTTCCCGAACTTAGTTGCATTAATTGGTTTACGCAAAGAGATTATTTCAGAAACCAAAGATTACTTCGAACGTTTAAAAGCGACGCAACATGATCAAGATGAATTAGCCTAATTTAGGCTCATAAAAAGAAAAGGGAAGTCGAGTGCTTCCCTTTGTTGTTTACAGCTTTACATCATAACAAGTTTACACGGAAATGAAATCACATTTTTTTTAGAAATTAGATCCCGATCATATTTTTGAACATTTGTTTTTTTATTTACCTAAAAGCACTTGAAAAAGTGGTTCAAGGTCGATATGTTGTAATTAAAGATGAACGGAACCGAAGGGTTCATTTAAGCAAAAGAGGTAAATGCTATGACACTCAATATCACAAGTAAACAAATGGAAATCACCCCTGCAATTCGTGAACATGTGGAGGGAAGACTTGCAAAATTAGAGAAATGGCACACTCAACTGATTAGCCCGCACTTTGTTTTAAGTAAAGTACCAAACGGCTTTTCTGTAGAGGCTTCAATTGGAACTCCATTAGGTAATCTGTTAGCCACTGCAACGGCAGATGATATGTATAAAGCGATCAATGAAGTCGAAGAAAAATTAGAACGTCAATTAAATAAACTTCAACATAAAGGCGAATCCCGCCGAGCAGATGAGCGTTTGAAAGATTCTTTTGAAAAATAGAGAATAATGGGTAAATAAAAGGGCGAACATGATGTTCGCCCTTTTTTACTAAGGATGTAATCAATTAAAAACGAATCTCAACAGATGCTGCAAAATTACGTCCTGGTGCATAAAAACGCTCTAAACCTTTTCCTTCTTTATCAACTGAATCAGTCGTACTTATTTTGTTAATGCCGCGTAGGGTATCCCAGGTGTGATATTTGCGATTAAATAAGTTATAAAGCCCCGCGCGTAGCGTAATATTTTGATTGATTTTATAGAAACCGTATAGATCAAATAGTACTGCAGAATTATTAAGATAAGGGTAAGTTTTTACTTCTCTAACAAAGTTGGTAGAGTATTGTACTATTTGGGCATCTTTAGCTTTTTTCGCGCCAAGATAACTAGCTTTGACGTTAACTCCCCAGCGATCATTTGGATCTTCATACCCAATTCCTAAAATCACTTTAATAGGTTGAATGGAAAGTAAGCTTGCTTCAGTGCC
>CAKAQT010000093.1:0-5276 GCA_916720325.1 Parahaemophilus parainfluenzae | reverse complement strand
AAGGTAAATCTGCAACGAAGATGAAAGATGAAGACTTCATCGAAAAACTCTTAGTAGCGAATACTCACGATACGATTCTCTGCTTCTCTAGCCGTGGTCGCTTATATTGGTTGAAAGTCTATCAATTACCACAAGCTAGCCGTGGCGCACGTGGTCGTCCGATTGTGAATATTCTACCGTTACAAGAAAACGAGCGTATCACCGCAATCCTACCAATCTCTGCTTATGAAGAAGATAAATTCGTCATCATGGCAACGGCTGGTGGTATTGTGAAGAAAATTGCGTTAACTGAATTCAGCCGTCCACGTTCAAGCGGTATCATCGCCTTGAACTTACGTGATGAAGATGAATTAATCGGCGTGGATATCACCGACGGTTCTAACGAAATCATGTTGTTCTCTTCGCAAGGTCGCGTAGTGCGTTTCGCTGAAAGTGCAGTCCGTGCAATGGGTCGTTTAGCAACAGGTGTACGCGGTATTAAACTTGCCCTTACTAATGACATCGCTGACGATGAAAGTGCGGTCGAAATTGAAGATGTTTCTGACGATAATGCAGAAGAAACCCTCGATCTCAATATCGATAAAGTGGTTTCCTTAGTTGTACCGAAAAATGATGGTGCAATTCTTACCGCAACGCAAAATGGGTACGGTAAACGCACACAATTAAGCGAATACCCAACCAAATCCCGTAATACCAAAGGGGTGATTTCGATTAAAGTGAGCGAACGTAACGGTAAAGTCGTTGCGGCGACACAAGTAGAAGAAACCGACCAAATTATGCTTATCACCGACGCAGGTACCTTAGTGCGTACTCGTGTAAGTGAAGTCAGCATCGTTGGCCGTAACACTCAAGGGGTTCGTTTAATTCGCACCGCAGAAGATGAGCATGTAGTCAGTCTTGAACGTGTTTGTGATGTGGATGATGAAGACGAAGGCACTGAAGATGTGACTTCTGAAGAATAATTGATCTTCCATTAAATAAAAGCCCCGCGTTTTGATTCGCGGGGCTTTTTTATTGCTCTCTAAAAATCTCTTTTAGGGATCTATTCTATTGATGAAAACTACTCGCCTTCTTCTAATTCATCAGCCATTGCAGCCAAGATTTCACGGGTTAAATACGCTAATGAACGATAGAAAGGAAGCGTTGCATAAGTTTCCACTTGGGTTAAGAATTTCGCTGCACAAGGCAATAAGAAATCACCGAATAAATCTTGTTGAGCGGATAGCGATTCCGTGTTGTCTTCTAACCAAGAAGCTGTAAGCAATAACAAGGCGAAATGATCCACATTCTCTGCCTCTGGCACGTTACGAGCATGACGGAAATCCACAAAACGTTGCACATCCATATCATAACTTGAAATAGCTGTCGGCACGTTACCGTTTGGACCAAACAATTTTTGATATTCTTGATCAAGCAACGTTAAATCAATTTTCATCTGTAAATTATCAATGGCCGCTTCACTTTCTTTATCCGTAGAAAGTGCCCAAACTTGACTTAAACCTTGTTGTTGCAGCCAATCAAATACCCCACTTAAAATAGGATCTGTAGGGCTGCGATAAAATAAATTGCCGAATAAACGGCTAATTAAAGAGAAATTATTAACTTGAGTTTCTGACATCTGTTGCTTTCCTATGATTGTGCTCAAGATTGAGCTAAAAGTGCGGTCAATTTTGCTGTTGTTTTTTCGGCAGCTTCATCAAGCATCGCTTGGCGAGTAGCATTATCGATAATATGAATATCACCGAACAAAGTGTAATCCACATTCTCGATACCGCAATAATTAAACAAACCATTGATCAAACAATGATTGAGGGACTTATCCACTCCGTATTCTTGATATTTTGCTAAGCTACTCCCTATGGTGATAAATTGTTGCATCGCTTTATCTTGAAGCAGACCTTTGGATTCACCATTTTCTGTTTTATAAGCAAAACCATGGCTTAATACACGATCCAAATAGCCTTTCAACATGGCGGGAAACCCCATCCACCATAAAGGATAAACCATCGTAATCAAATCTGCTTGGCGAATAAAATCATGTTCCTGCTGAATTTCCGCCGGGATAATCCCCTTATTGGCCGATTGTAATTCTTCAAAGGAAATAATAGGATTAAATTCCATGGTGTAAAGATCGCGCAAATGGGTTTCAACACCAAGCTGTTGGCTTGCTTTTACAACGCGATCCACGATGGCACGACCAAAACTTTTTTGGCTATTGGGATGCGCAAAAATAATCAAATGATTCATTCTGTTACCTTTTTAACTAACAATGTAATGCCATCAACGCGTTCTACCACCACAAGATCGTTCACATTTAAATGCTCGCCTTGGATACGCCATGTGGTATCGCCAAAGGCACCACGACCAATCCCGTTAGAACCGATTTCTAATACTGTGCCTTTTTTACCTAACAAAGTATGATCCCGTTGGTTTAAGGTTGTACGTGATTGATCCTGATTATCTTTGCTATGTTGGTATTTCCACCAAAGCAGCGAGAGAATAATCGCTAAAATCGCATAAAAAACGGCTAACGCGGTTAAGGATAAACTCGGTACTAACGCCATTACGCCTGCCGTCACAATTGCAGCCAAGCCCCACCACAATAAAAACACGCCAGGTACGAGGGTTTCAGCGATTAATAATACAAAACCTAATACTAACCAATGCCATACCGACCAAGTTGTTAACCAATCTGCCATATCAACTCCTTGAGAGAAAAAGTGCGGTCATTTTTAACCGCACTTTAAGAAATTACGCTTTTTTGTCGCCTTTTAACAGTTCGGCAATGCCTGCTACCGAGCCGATTAAATTGCCGGCTTCAAGCGGCATCATCACCACTTTGCTGTTCGGTGAACCACCGATTTGTTTTAAGGCTTCCGTGTATTTTTGGGCGATAAAGTAATTGATCGCTTTAGTATCACCGCTAGCAATTGCTTCTGACACCATTTGAGTTGCTTTTGCTTCCGCTTCCGCTGCACGTTCACGCGCTTCTGCTTGTAAGAAGGCTTCTTGACGTTCCCCTTCCGCTTTCAGAATACGAGCTTGTTTTTCCCCTTCTGCACGTAGAATTTCTGCTTGACGAATACCTTCGGCTTCCAATACTTCTGCACGTTTATTACGTTCGGCTTTCATTTGTGCGTTCATAGAATCAATCAACTCACGTGGTGGACGCACATCGCGAATTTCAATACGGGTGACTTTAATCCCCCAAGGATTGGTCGCTTCATCTACAATTGCCAACAAACGGCCATTAATGGAGTCACGTTGGGAAAGCATTTCATCCAATTCCATCGAACCTAATACAGTACGAATATTAGTCATGGTTAAATTGATAATCGCCTGTTCTAAATGATTCACCTCATAAGCCGCACTACGGGCATCAATCACCTGAACGAAACAGACCGCATCAATGGATACGTTGGCGTTATCCTTAGAAATGACTTCTTGTGAGGGAATATCTAATACCTGTTCCATCATATTGATCTTACGGCCAACACGATCCACAAATGGTACGACAAAGTTTAAGCCAGGCATTAAAGTGTGGGTATAACGCCCAAAACGCTCAATCGTCCAGTTATAACCTTGCGGTACAGTTTTGAGTGCTGAAAAAAGTACGACGACGACTAATACAATAAAGACGATTGCGGCAATAGATAAGCCTTCCATTGATTGCTCCTTAATGTGAGGAAATATAAGAAAAGTCTATCAAATTAGACCGCACTTTGTATATAAATATATTTATCGTTTTCTCTTATAAATTCAAAAAGATGCGTAATGCAATTCGGGGCATCTAAATCTTGATGAGAGACAAACAAAAGTTGGGTTTTACTATTATTAACCAATTGCTCAATAAAATGTTTCACGAGCTTGCGATTTAATCCATCAAGCCCTTGAAAAGGCTCATCTAAAATCAAAACAGGCGGATATTTCACCATCGCACGAGTAATGAGCAATAAACGTTGCTGTCCCCAAGAAAGTGAACGAAATGGCTTTTTTGCTAAATGAGTAAGATTTAAACGAGCCAACCATTGCATGGCTTTCAAACGAATTGCCTCTGGTACGTGTTGATAAATCCCAATACTGTCAAAAAAGCCTGAAATGATCACATCTAGCACGGAACAATTCACACGATAATCTAAATGCAGTTGGCTGCTTACGTAACCAATCTTTTGTTTAATGTCCCAAATGGTTTCACCTGAACCACGTTGTCTGCCAAAGATCACCACATGATTCGCAAAGGCTTGAGGATGATCACCTATAATTAACGAAAGTAAGGTTGACTTCCCTGCGCCATTTGGTCCTTTAATCCACCAATTTTGATTTGGCTGAACAACCCAATTTAAATGATCCAAAATCACTTTATCGCCATACTGAACCGTGACATTTTTAAGCTCAAAGTGCGGTTGGTTTTCAGGCAATTTTAGTAATGGTGAGGCTGGCTCAGGCAATGCTACATCAACAGACTGCTCCGCATACACTAATTGTTGATAAATACTTTGTTGCTCAATGAATTGGCGTTCACCTTCTAATACTAACTCTAAATTTTCCAACATCGCTAAATGAGTCGCTTCAGCAGGAATATCGGCCAAACGATTAACGATTAGAACGATTGCACATTCTTTTTTCAGTTCGTTCAGCATCGCCATCCAATCTTGCACAGATTGCTGATCTAGCCCTTCAAAAGGCTCATCTAAAATTAATAGATCGGGCTTTTGTAATAATGCTTGTGCCAATAAGACTTTTCGAGTTTCGCCAGTGGAAAGTTTGATAAAGAAACGATCTAAGAGATAAGTAATCCCTAATTTTTCTGCAATTTGCTCACAAAAAGTGAGCTCAGAGCTACCATTTAAAATGGTTTCTCTTGCCGTTTGACCAAAAAAATCCGGATCGGTATCATCGTTGTTTAAATTCTTTAATGTGGACTCAAGAATTTCTCGTTGTTTTTCAAAAGAAAAGGATTGAACACATTTGAAAGTATTACGATACTCCCCTTCCTGTAAAGGCAATTCATTTTGCAAGGCTAAGGCAAACGCTGATTTTCCACTCCCATTACTGCCTACCACAACCCAATATTGTCGTGGCTCAATCGTAAAGTGCGGTAAGTTTAAGGTCTGTTTTTGATGAAGCTCAAATTTTGCTTGCTGAATTAAAAGTGTCATTCTCTTTCCCTTAAAAACAAAAGGCGAGCAATTTGCCCGCCTTGTCAGATTCATTTAATTAGCCGTTTTTACGCTCTTCTTCCATACATACTGCCGCAGTAAATAATACGTCAGTTG
>CAKAQT010000092.1:0-5277 GCA_916720325.1 Parahaemophilus parainfluenzae | reverse complement strand
CTTTCGTATATTTCAGTGCATTTCGAATAATATTTTCAATCGCACTGGTAAGCAAACTTAGGTTGCCATAAATCATATGTTTTTCAGGATGTAAAATAGAAATATTGATATCGCAGGTAATATGGCGCTGCTCAGCTTCAAATAAGGCATCTTTTATCACATCATCCCAAAGCTGATTGATAGGGAATAAATTATGCTCCATTTGAGAATGCATTTGTTGACGAGAAATGAGTAACAACTCGCTAATCATTTTGTCCATTCGTTGGATTTCTTTCTCAATGCGTTTAACTGGCTCAATATCACCCGTTTGATGGCGAACTAAGGCTGTGGAAAGTTGTAAACGTGTCAGTGGTGTTTTTAATTCATGAGAAATAGATGACAGTAAATTGTGTTGATTCGAAATGAGATTATCAATCGCAATCGACATCTTGTTAAAGCTTTGACCTACTTCTCGTAATTCTGATGGACCATGATTAGCTAATTCATTATCAACCTTAAAGTTTCCTAATGCCACGCTATTAGCTGCCTTTTGTAAATTAGTAATAGGTTTGACGATAGTATGTGTAAACCACCAAAGTAAAGGCGTTGTAATAATTAAGGTTAAGAGTAATAAGACCCAGGGATGGTCAAGCATATACCGTAAAATTTCTTGTTGGCCGTTTGCACGAGACACAAAGAATAATTCGGAGGATTGTTCAGCGTCACCAATATAGACTTTAAAAGGTCCTGCAATTTGAATATCTTTAAAGGTTTTACGTTGTGGTTGGGCAAAATTACTTGATTCTTGTGCGAACTGAGCAATATGCATTCTTTCTTCGCCTAAAGCGCCGAAGATTTCTTTTTCCGGCGTCATGATAACAGGACGAGCTGAGTCGAATTTATCAGTTGGAAGCACCGGCACACCAGCGAGGATACCGGTGATTCTATTATTACGAATGGATTCAACAAGTTTCTTTTGATAGCTCGATATTTCATTTTGATTCAAGTCAGAATACAAGCGGCTATCAAAATAAGGGAGTGCGACTAAAAGTGCAGTCATGGCAAAGAATGCCAACCAAAAGACAGTAAATGTGCGTATCGTAAGCTGATTTAAGCTGAATTTTTTGATAAGCATTATTCACAAACCAATAAGTAACCACGACCACGTAGCGTTTTCAGCCATGGTAAGCCATTGTCTCTTTCTGGAAGTTTTTTGCGCAAGTTTGACATATGCATATCAATCGAGCGATCAAAAGGAGAAAGGTGTTTGCCAAGTACATTCATGCTTAATTCTTCACGAGAGACAATTTGTCCAGGGCGAAGTACCAGTTTATGAAGTAGAGCAAATTCAGAGCCGGTTAGACCAAGATCTTGACCGTTATAAGAGGCTTGTTGAAGGCCTGAGTGAAGCACTAAACCACAAAATTCCAATGTGTTTTCTTCTGATGAAAGTGCGGTCGAATTTTGAGTATTTTCTTTTTCTACTGGCGTAGCACGACGTAAAATAGCTTTAATGCGAGCAACTAGTTCTCGATCGTTAAAAGGTTTTGGTAGATAGTCATCGGCACCGAGTTCTAAGCCAAGAACACGATCGATTTCTTCACCTCGAGCGGTAAGCATCATCACAGGGACATTTGATGTTTGGCGAATTTTCTTGAGTGTTTCAATCCCGTTTAATACGGGCATCATGATATCGAGTAAAACTAACTGGTGGCTTGCATTTAGCTTATCTAACGCTTCTTGGCCATTATTCGCGACTTCGACTTCAAAACCAGTCAGTCGTAAAACTTCAGCAAGTAAATCTGTTAGTTCAATATCATCATCAACTAATAGAATCTTTGACATTTTCATTCCCTTGTAATACAACGAACCTGCTTGATATGACAAGCAGGTGTTATTTTTAAATGATTACCAGAATTTCCACCAGTTTTTCTTACCTGAGTTTTCAGGTGTGCTGATAATAGTATTATTTTCGTCTTGTTTTGCCACTTCTGGTAATGGCTTATCTAATTCTGCACTGCTCACTAAGCCGTTTTGATCGAATTTCACCGTAAATGTGTGCTGCTCAGGTTTTTGGTAAGAGTGTTGTTGTAAGAACACGTAATACCAAGTTAAGTTGTTATAAGGATCGATTAAAACTGGTGTACCAAGCAAATACTGTACTTGTTGTGCGGTCATACCAGGTTTGACTTGTGCCACAGTGGCAGCCTCTAAGTAGTTACCTTGTGGTACATCAATACGATAAACGACTTTTTGTACAGTTGAGCAAGAAGTTAAGCTTAATGCCAAAACAACTGCACCTAAAAATGTTTTTAATTGCATATTTTTTACCTTTTACTGCAAAGTTATGTCGAATGATACCGAAACTTTATGATCTTGCCAAATTAATTATCGCACTTTAATGCTTTTTGAAGTTGATCTTTCAGATTTGGTGGTATCCCTTTGATTGTTAAAGTATCTGTAAGTGGATCCCATTCAATACGGTTATTCAATAAATCCGCATCAAAACTTAATGTCACCCCTTTACCGGAACCTGAAAATTTCGTTAATGTTTTTAAGGCTGAACGTACTGGTGGAATCGTTTCTTCCAAGCCGTAATCTTGCTCTTCTGTAAAGGTGACAAAAGGGCGCTCGTTTAGAGTCGGCAAATTAGCTGAAAGTTCAGTTAATGCGATCTCGTCGCCGTTTGCTAATTGACCTTTGCAGTATTCAAATACCTGCTTTTTAACCGCCTGAGTTTGTTCTTTGTTCAATTCACCTTGTTCACAGTAGTCACTGACTGCTTGTAATAGGCATTGGTTTTGAACTTGTGGATTTAAACCTTCTTCTGCCCCTAAGAAATCCATAAAGAAGTCACTGATTTTACGACCAACACGACCTTTAATGAAGGTGAGATAGCGGTTTGAGTTTGCATTTACTTGCAAATCCGTTAAGTTGATACGTGCCGCAATATCAAATTGTGTAATATCTAAGTATTCCGTACGGCGAATTTCAAGATTTTCGTCAACTAACATACTGATACGGCTATCCAACAAAGCAATGAATAGGTAATCTGTCGCTAAAAAGTTGTATTGGCATAGGATAAGCGTACCGCTGTCTGCAAAATTATATTTGCCCAATTCTTGCGCTAATAATTTTGTGGATTGTTGGCTGAAATTTAAAAAGTTGATTTCATTTTCTAATAAACGATTCAGATCTTGTGCAAAAATGGAGTTCTCTTGGAAAACACCAAATGCTTTGCCTTTATTTTGATAACCTTGATGTAATTGCAACATCATTTGTTCGACTTCTGGCGTAATGGTGAGAAGTTCATCACGCAACACGCTTTCCATGGTAGTGGTTTCATTTTCAGCGTGCTTAACTAATTGATGTAGCACGATTTGATTAACCGTAATGCTCATAATTTTTTCCTTCGTAAAATTTACCTTAAATTATAACCGCACTTTTTAAGCAAGAAAAAAGAAATTATTCAGATTGGACAAATTATCGGGTATGATATGAGAAGTTTTTTTGTATTTAGAACAGGCTTAAACATTCCAAATGGCTCAACATTCAAAGTATTCCGATGGGCAAGTTAATGCCATCATTAACGACATGATTAGCGTACTTGAAACTCACAAAGCACCCGTTGATCTTTCTCTTATCGCTTTAGGCAATATGGCCAGTAATTTATTGACCACTAGTGTGCCAGCTGCACAGCGTGAAGCATTAGCACAAGCCTTTGCCAACTCTCTAATGAATTCGGTAAAAATAAAATAAAATGTTTTGGTTTAAAAAGAGCAAATTCAACGGACGTGAATACCGTGAAGAAACCTCACGAAAAATTTCGTGGGGACACTGGTTTGCTTTTTTTAACATTATTATCTCAATTCTTATTGGCAGTCGTTACGCTTTTCTCATTGACTGGCCGGACACCTTACTCGGCAAAATTTATTTTTTCATCAGCTTATTAGGCCATTTCAGCTTTTGTGTTTTTGCTTTGTATTTGCTGGTTATATTTCCGCTGAGTTTTATCATCAAGAATCACCGCACTTTCCGTGGGCTAACGGTGATTATCGCGACAATTTGCATCACTTTACTGCTGTTTGATACAGAAGTTTTTAACCGTTTTAATATCCACCTTTCTTCTATCGTTTGGAATTTATTAGTAAATCCAGAAAAGGGTGAGCTTTCACGAGATTGGCAAATTTTCTTTGCGCCAATGCCAATTATTTTGTTAATCCAAATGCTTTTTTCTCGTTGGAGTTGGGAAAAATTACGTAGTTTAGAGCGTCAAAAATGGCTGAAGAAAGTCGGATTAGTGCTAACTTCTACTTTTGTTGCAACGCATTTAATTTACGCTTGGGCGGATGCATTTTTATATCGTCCGATTACCATGCAACGCTCAAATTTCCCGCTTTCTTATCCAATGACTGCTCGAACCTTTTTGGAAAAACAAGGGTTCATTAATGCGGAAACATACTCTCAGCGCTTAGAGCAAGAAGGGCGTTTAGATGCATTAAAAGTTGATTATCCGAAAAAAGACCTTCAGTTTGAGCAAGTTGAGAACAAACCAAATATCCTCGTGATTACCGTTTCAGGCTTACGTTATGATGCGCTGACTAGTGAGAAAATGCCTAAATTGTTTGAGTTTGCCACAAGTTCTACTCAATTTACGAATCATTACAGCAGCGGCAATACGAACAATGCCGGCTTAGTGGGCTTATTCTATGGACTGAATGCGAATTATACAGACAGTATTTTGAGTAATCACACACCGTCGGTATTAATTAAAAAGCTACAAGACGAGAAATATCAATTTGTTGCTTATTCGTCTACGGCATTCAAAGACAGCTTATTTAAACAAGCCTTGTTCCGTAATGTGAAATTGCCTAAAGTGAAAGCCTCTTCGCCAAAAGATGCGATAAATGGTGTTTTATCTCTCTTAGAGGATAAACCTTGGTTTGCTTATATGGATTTAGATATTGCAGATCAAACGGAAGAAAATTACACCAAATCGCTTGCGGATATTGATCAACAAATTGATGACACTTTAGCATCAGTCTCTTTAGAGAATACGATTGTTATTATTACAGCAGAGCATGGTACAACGTTTAATAAGCTGGATGAAAAAGCACAAGAAAATTATTTTGGTCGTGATGAAATACAAGTGCCGTTTATTGTTTACTGGAAAGATTTACCGGTGCAAGAAGTCTCTAAATTAACGAGTCATACTGATTTGTTACCGGCATTGATGTCATCGCTCTTTAAAGTGAAAAATCCAGTTTCGGATTATGCACAAGGTCGCAATTTATTTGA
>CAKAQT010000091.1:0-5278 GCA_916720325.1 Parahaemophilus parainfluenzae | reverse complement strand
AGATTAATACCATTTCTAAAATGATGGATTGTCCAATAAATTCCAATAAAGAATAACTGCGGGTGGTATCTGATATATAGATAATACCTAATAGCAGGCCAAATACCACGCCAACATTCATTAAATATGAGACAAATTCTTTTTGGTTAAATTTAATTTTTTTATTAATAAAATATAATCGATAGAGTTGCGAGATGACCATCGTACTAAATTTTCCCACAAAGGCAAATACTGGGTTATAACCTAGTGTGAACAAATAATAAGCCAATGGCACCGTGCAAAGGTCGATTAACGCCACGATGATATTGTATTGTTTTACAGTGGATGTGCCAATGGCTAATGCACTCATCCAAAATGCGCCAGCCATCGCACTGATCAATAAGCAAGCAATAATGGCTTGTACAAGTTGTTCAGTATATTGCGGAAGATGATCGCCTAGCCAAAATGTCAGTAAGGTATGGGTGAAATACAATACAGGCGCAGAAAGAATCGCCATTAAATAAAGTGAATATTTTGAAATACCAAGAATTAATTGGCGATTGCGATCGTAATCTTTTGCCGCATAAGACTGCACCAACTGCGGATTAGCCGCCATTTGGAAATTATTCACAAAGCTATAAACGGCACCTTCTACCTGTGTTGCAATGGCAACGGCTGCATTGACTGCCACACCAAAGAATAAGTTAGATACCATATTCAAGCCTTGGGTCGAACCCACATAGGCAACTTGTCCCATGAGCATCCAACCGGAAAAACTCACCATTTCTTTGGTTTTGCTTAAATCTTTATATAAACGGAAACGTGCGGCCTCTTTGAAATAATATTTAGTGAATAACACATAAAGAGAGAGCACGATTAAGCTGACTGAAAGCAATAAGCAGCCATAAGTAATCAGCTTATCGTAATGCGTGATGTGGCTTAAGATAAAAACAGAAGTCAGTTTTAAGATGGTTTCACCTAATCCCAACCACGCATAGAATCCCATTTTTTCGTGTGCAACAATCATGGCATTGAATGGCACCTTGATGATTTCAACCAGAGCAATAATTAATGCTAATTGGTAAACGATGTTCGCCGCTTGCAAGCGTTCAGCTGGGATCACTAATTTGTGATTTAAAAACCATAAACCGACGGTTTCGGCTAACACGAATACGATAAAAATAATGAGTAAGTGATTTAAGATGCTAATATTAAAGACTTTATTGACACGTTGAATGTCATTGGAGGCTTTTTCTACGTTAATAAAACGCTGAGTGGTGGCGGTCATCGTGCCATTGAAAAAAGAAAACAAGACTACCACACCCATCACAATGTTGTAGATACCAAAATCTTCTACACCCAATACCTGTAATACCACACGAGAGATATACAGCATCGCCCCCATGTTGAAGAGCATTCGGATGTAAAGAAATAGCGTATTTTTGGCAATGGTTTTATTTGACATTGTGAAAATGAAATTAGAAAAATTGGGGGAATTATAGGGGGGATTGGGATGTGTAGCAAGCCTTGAGAGACTTCTTATAAGTTCAATTGTATTGAGTAAAAAAAGAAAAGGCTAAATATAAATTTAGCCTTTTGTTATTTAGACGATGCAGACAGCCAAATCCAATTGCTTATTATGGAACTGATGCAATGTGCCGCGATGGCCCACACTCAGAATGATCATATTGGGTAACCGCTCTTTAATTGTTTTATAAAGGAGGTACTCGGTTGGCTCATCAAGTGCTGATGTGGTTTCATCTAAAAAGACCACTTCAGGTTTCGTCAGTAAAATCCGAATAAATGCCACGCGCTGTAATTCACCTGGCGACAAAATTGCCTGCCAATCGTTATCTACATCTAAGCTATGAAGATATTTATCCAAACAACAATCAGCCAGTATTTTTCCCAATTCAGGATGATAAGGATCAATATCCGGATAGCAAATCGCTTCACGTAGCGTGCCTTGTGGCATATAAGGACGCTGCGGTAAGAATAAACTGGTTACACAAGGATGTTCCACCAAACCAACAGTCTCAAAAGGATAAATCCCCGCCATCGCTTTTAATAGCGATGTTTTCCCTGTGCCAGATGGACCTTGAATTAATAAAGCATCACCATTTTTTAATTCAATATTTAAGTTATTGAGTAGTAATCTGCCTTGGTCATCTTTAATACCAAAATTTGATAACGCTACACGGTTAGAACATTTCATGGGTTGATAAACCTCTAAATGATCTAATTCATCCAACTTCGTCATAAAACCATAAAGACGATTTAAACGCGCTTGGTAGAGCGTAAATTCTTCATAGAACAAACGGAAGAAGGAAAGTGCGGTCATTAATCGGTTAAATGCTTGCACAGTTTGGTGCATATCGCCCAGTTTGATTTGTCCAGTGAAAAAACGAGGTGCTTGTAGCATTAACGGTAAGAGTTTTGCAACGCGTGTGACACTTCCATTAAAGCCGTCTAATCCCAACATTCTTAATACAATTGCCCAACGGTTATGAATGATTTGAGCAAATTTGTTTTTCAATAAATGTTGTTCTTGTAGTTCACCTTGATAGAACGCGATACTTTCCGCATTATCTCGCACTCGAATCAAAGAATAACGATAGTCACCATTAAGTTTTTCTTTGTTAAAGTTTAACTTGATCAAAGGGTGACCAATCCAAACAGACATTAACGTTGCGAGGATAATAAAGGCGTAAATAAAGAAGACAACGCCTTTTTCGATATTTAATCCGAAAAGACTTAATACGCCAGAGAGAGACCAAAGGATGATAGTAAATTCAATGGTGGTCAGAACAGAATTAATCATACCGCGCACAATTTTCACAGTACTACTGATAAATTCACGGGCATCTTGTTCAATACGTTGATCAATATTATCAGGCAGATCTTTTTCGTATTTGAGGCGATAGTATTTTTTATTTTCTAACCATCGTTTAACAAGGACTTTATTCAAGCTTTCCAACCAACGGATTTCAAATACTTGTTGCAAGAAATAATCGGCGATGGAGTGGATAACTTGTACCAATACTAAGAGGGCATTCAGTTTTGCAAAGAACCAAAACTTATCCGCATCTAATTCCTGCATGGAGCTATAAAGCCCATTGTAAAAAAAAGAGTTGAGCACGCTGAAGCGCACTTCTAGCAAAATCATGGTAAACAATACCAGTAGCATAAGGATGATTTTGATGCTGTTACGGCGATTAATCGACGGGGATGCAATATGCCAAAACTTTTGACCAAATGAGGTTTGCTTTAGCGCTATCATTACCACGCTAAAGCATAAAACTACCCAGAAAAGTGCGGTCAAAATCCAGCTTAAACTTGAGTTAAGTTCAGTTTGCCAATTCATTGATTATCCATAAAGTAAAAAACGAAAAAAGGGCGAAATATTCGCCCTAATATTGTGCGCTCAATTAAAACTCAACTTTCGTGTTGAAGATAAATTCACGTCCATAACCTAATGCAACAGGGATTAACGTGTTTGTTGCGTTACCAGAGGTAGATGGATAGTAAGTTTTATCTGTTAAGTTTTTACCGTTAAGTTGGAAGGATACTTTCTTGCCAGAGATTTTGGTGTCGTAAGCAATAAAGGCATCATATACCACGGCATGAGGTAATTTGTATGCTTTGGTGTAATCACTGTTATAAGCATGCCAAGAACCTAAATAACGAGCACCACCACCAACACGGATGTTACCAAAATCAAATTCACCTACGTTATAAGCTAAGAATAGAGAAGCTTGATGTTTTGGTACACCTGAAAGTTGTTGATTTACCGCATCAGGATAAAGCTCATTTTCAAGTGATTTTACTTTGGTGTATGTATAATTAGCCGCTACGCTTAGGTTATCAGTAATTTGACCATTAAGATCGAATTCCACACCGCGAGAACGTTGTTTGCCGACGATATTTAATTGTGCATTTGAACCCGAACCAACGGCTTCAGCCACATTACGTTTGGTGATATTGAATAATGCAAGTGTCGCGTTGAAGCCAGAGTTTTCGTATTTTGCACCTATTTCGAAAGATTTGCCTTGTTCAGGTTTTAAATCACCGCTAACAGGTGTTGCCACACTCATTTGTGGACGGAAAGACTCCGAGTAGTTTGCAAAGGTCGCAATATGTGGCGTAAATTTATATACAGCACCTAATTGATATAATAATTTACCATCGTGTAGATCGGTATTTCCGGTTTTGGTTAGATTTTGACCTTTTTTACAGTTTGCTGCATTTAAACAGTGACGTCCCGCAAATTGATCAAAGTATTCATAACGTAAACCACCTGTCATGATAAAGTTATCTGTAAAGTAAGCGGTATCTTGGATATAAACACCAACGGTTTTTAAATAGTTATATTGGTAAGCGTTGCCGTTACCATTTTTATGTTCTGCAACCGGATTAGTATAGAGTGGATTATCAATATTGATATCAGAATTCATGATGCCTTGGTTATAAATAGGCCCAATATCGCGAATATTACGCATGACATCAACACCAGCTACAAAACGGTTGGCAATATCACCAATACCAAATTCACCAACGATATTTAATGTACCACTATGAACACGTTGATCGCCTTGTTGCTGTTCAATCGCACGGCGAGCTTTACGGGTTTTCACATTAATATTTGTAATACGAGCTTGGTCGTAGAAATATTTGTAACGAGCATAGCTATAACCCGCATTTAATTTCCAACCATCACTTAATTTGTGTTCGATTTTGAAATCAATGTTATCGGTTTTTGCCGTAGTTTTATTATTTGGTTCATCTAAACGACGTGATACAGGGATATCCGGTAATGCATTAGTTGCCGTTAAAAGGTTTGTACCACGATCAAATGGCTCAAGAATATCTTTGTGCTCATAAGAAAGAAGTACTTTAGTTTTATCATTTTCCCAAGAAAGTGATGGCGCGTAAGTCGTATTTTTCACTTTGCCAAAATTACGCCAGTAGTTTTTTTCTTGTTTGTCATAGATAAATCGGTAAGCAAAACCATTTCCTAAACCGCCAGTGAAATCTAATTGTGTTCCCCACAGGCTATGATTACCTAAAGTTCCACCAATCACATAACGTGGCGTTTGTTGTGGTTTTTTAGTAATGATATTAACCACACCACCTGGGTCTTGAATACCATAAAGCACAGATGCAGGCCCTTTTAAGACTTCTACAGTTTCAGTTGTCGCGCTAAAGTTTTTAGCTGGGCCAGCTTGTAAACCGTTACGCATAATCGAGTTGTCACGGTTTCCACCAAAACCACGTTTCTGAATAGAGTCAAACATACCAC
>CAKAQT010000090.1:0-5282 GCA_916720325.1 Parahaemophilus parainfluenzae | reverse complement strand
AAACTAAAGTGCGGTAATTATCTCAATTATTTTAGTTTAACCAGCCAGCTTGTTGGGCGATAAATAATCCTGCAAAGGCGGTTAAGTAGAATAAACCAATAAGGGATAACCACAATAAGCCACCTTTTACACTGTGTTTCGCGTGCTTAGTCAAAGATAAATTCAACCAAGCAAAAATTGGTGCAGAAACAAATGAAGCAATCATCGCAAATTTCAGCATTGGACCCACTGCGTTATTAAAGTAGAAAATAATCGCTAAACCAGACAATGCAGCCAAAATCATGCCGATATTTAAAACTCTTACTGAGCTTTCTTGTTTACCAAACAAAATACGCACGGCTTCAACATTAGTACGTGAATAACCATCAATTACCGTGATTGTTGTACCAAACATACACATGAACGCAATCACCGCAATTAATAAACGAGACCATTCACCAATAGTACTTGCATACATATTGATAAGTTGTGCGATATATTTTCCTCCCACCATCTCTACGGTTTCTGGCGAACCATATTGTACCAATGCGCCAAGGGCTAAGAATACGACAGCTAAGATAGCTGTACCAATGTATCCCACGTTGAAGTCAAATAAACCATCTTGATAAGATACTTTGGTTAAACGGCGTTTTGCCACCACCCACATTGAGTTAATTGCAGAAATTTCAATTGGTGCAGGCATCCAGCCCATCAACGCGACTAAAAACGCTAATTTACTTAATTCCCATGGAGAAGGTGCGACAAAATCAGGTGAGGCTACACCATGGATGCCATTACGCATAAAAGCAATCACGACAGCGCTCACGGTGGTTACCGTTAAAGCAATCATGATGATTTTCGATAAGCTATCTAATAAACGATATTTACCCAACAATAAAATGCCGGTTGTCACAAGAATCACTAATGAGCTTAACACGGGCATTGGGAGTGGAATTGGCGTAATGAACGTTAAAATTGCTGCTGTTAATAACCCTACTGCTGCAGTATTAATCACAGTCGCAAAAATGTTTAAAGCAAGGAATAACCAAAGATAGAATTTCCCTTTTTGACGGTAACCCTCTAGCAAAGTATTACCCGTATCTAAGGTATATTGAACACCGAAACGGAAGAAAGGATATTTGAATAAATTAGCAAGAATAACAATGCTCACTAATTCCCAACCATAGATCGCACCCGCTTGGGTGGATGCAATAATATGTGAACCACCAACAGCCGCTGATGCCATCACGATTCCAGGACCTAAGGCAGAGAATTTACTCGCCCACGTTGATTTTTCTACTGGAGTTGAAACTTCACTCATAAAATTTTCTCTTATAAATTGACCATAAACTGAAAAAGGTCTTATTTATAATAGAATTTTATCCTTGAGTAAAGTAAATAAAATCCACTTAAAAGCACTGAGGAAAAATAAAAATCTGATTATTTAAATATTTTAGAATATAACTTCAAAACAAATAAACTTTGCCCGTATTCATACCAAAAAACTGATGTCTTTAAGTGAATAAAATTTTTTCAACAAAAAGAAAGTGCGGTCAAAATTAACCGCACTTTATATTATAAATTTTAAACTTATTCAGCTTTAGTCACTGCAATACTTAACTCACCTAACGCCTGCGGATTCGCAAAACTTGGCGCTTCAGTCATTAAACAAGCTGCTGCTGTTGTTTTCGGGAATGCAATCACATCACGGATATTTTCGGTGCCAGTTAAAAGCATGGTTAAACGGTCTAAACCAAATGCTAAACCTGCATGTGGCGGTGTACCGAATTTTAATGCATCTAACAAGAAACCAAATTTTTCACGTTGTTCTTGTTCATTGATACCAAGAATGCGGAATACGGTTTGCTGCATTTTCGGATCGAAAATACGGACAGAACCACCACCTACTTCATAGCCGTTGATCACCATATCGTAAGCATTTGCTACCGCATCGGTTGGATTCGCTTCTAATTGTTCTGGCGTAAAATCTTTTGGTGAAGTGAATGGGTGGTGCATTGCTGCAAGATTACCCTCTTCATCACGTTCAAACATTGGGAAATCGATCACCCAAAGTGGCTGCCATTCATCTAAACGAGTTAAACCAAGATCACGACCTAATTTCAAACGCAATGCGCCCATTGCATCCGTGGTGGTTTGCCATTTGTCTGCACCAAAGAATAAGATATCGCCAGTTTGAGCTTTCACACGTTCAGCTAAGGCTTTCCATACCTCTTCATTTAAGAATTTCGCAATCGGGCTTTGTACGCCTTCAAGACCAGCATTGATATCGTTTACTTTCGCCCAAGCTAAACCTTTTGCACCGTAAATACCCACAAATTGTGTATATTCATCAATTTGTTTACGAGTGATTTCAGTACCATTTGGTACACGAATGACTGCCACACGGCCGTTTGGATTGTTTGCAGGCTCATTAAATACTTTAAATTCAACATCTTTAACGATATCAGCCACATCGACTAATTCAAGCGGGTTACGCAAATCTGGTTTATCTGAACCAAAACGAGTCATCGCTTCTTGCCAGGTCATTTGTGGGAATTTACCTAAATCCACACCAATGATGTTTTGCCATAAACCGTGCACCATGCACTCCATGATCTCACGTACTTCTGGCGCCGTTAAGAAAGAAGTTTCCACATCGATTTGGGTAAATTCAGGCTGACGATCTGCACGTAAGTCTTCATCACGGAAACATTTCACAATTTGATAATAACGATCAAAACCAGACATCATTAAAAGCTGTTTGAAAAGCTGTGGTGATTGCGGCAATGCATAGAATTTGCCTTTATGCACACGGCTTGGCACTAAATAGTCACGCGCACCTTCTGGAGTCGCTTTGGTTAGCATTGGGGTTTCAATATCAAGGAAACCATTGTCATCCATAAAACGACGCACAAAGCTGGTGATTTTTGCACGAGTTTTCAAACGTTGTGCCATTTCTGGACGACGTAAATCTAAATAACGATATTTTAAACGTTGTTCTTCGGTGTTATTTTGGTTGAAGTCTAATGGTAAAACGTCAGAAGCATTGTAGATGCGTAATTCTTTCGCTAATACTTCTACTTCGCCTGTCGCCATATTTTTATTAATTTGATTGTCAGGACGTGCGATCACTTCACCTTTAATTTGGATACAAAATTCATTACGTAATCCTGAAGCTGCCGCTAACGCTTCTTGATATTTCGGGTCAAAACAAACTTGCACGATACCGTCACGATCACGCATATCGATAAAAATTAAACCGCCTAAATCGCGACGACGGTGAACCCAACCGCTTAATGTTACTTCTTGTCCAATATGGTTGCGGTTTAATGCACCGCAATAATGTGTACGCATCATTTCTGTATTCCTTTCATTTTTCTAAAAATGGATAATTAACGCGTTGATTATACGGAAAAAGACAGGGCATTTAAATTGAAAAGCGAAATTTATTTGATCCTTTAAAAACTTTCACTAAAATGACCGCAGTTTTTTGCATTTTATCTAAATAAATGCACTCTTAAGACAACAACAGAACTCAATCATGATGAAAGATACAATTTTTGCCGCTCCGATTGAAAAACTGGGCGATTTTACTTTTGATGAAAGCGTGGCGGAAGTTTTCCCCGATATGATTCAACGCTCGATTCCAGGCTACTCCAACATTATCACGGCGATTGGTATGTTAGCTGAACGTTTTGTGACGGCTGACAGCCAAGTCTATGATTTAGGCTGTTCACGCGGTGCGGCAGCCCTTTCTATGCGCCGTAATATTAAACAACCTAATGTAAAAATTATCGGTGTCGATAATTCTCTGCCGATGGTTGAACGTTGCCGTCAGCATGTGGCGGCTTATCATAGTGATGTGCCCGTGGAAATTCTTTGCGATGATATTCGCCAAATTGAAATTAAGAACGCGTCAATGGTGGTGCTCAACTTCACGTTGCAATTTTTACCACCGGAAGATCGTATAGCCTTGCTCACCAAAATCTATCAAGGTTTAAACCCGAATGGCGTATTGGTGCTCTCTGAAAAATTCCGTTTTGAAGATGAAAAAGTGAATGAGCTACTGATTGACCTCCACCACCAATTCAAACGTGCTAACGGTTATAGTGAGCTTGAAGTGAGCCAAAAACGCACCGCACTTGAAAATGTAATGCGTACTGACTCGATTGACATCCACAAAGAGCGGTTAAAAAACATTGGATTTTCACACGTCGAATTATGGTTCCAGTGTTTTAATTTTGGCTCGATGATTGCGGTGAAATAAACTGAAAAAACAAAGTGCGGTCAAAAACATCATGTTTTTTGACCGCACTTTTTATATGTAATTAATGTTAATTACGCCGCATTCGGCTTATGGAGTAAGGTAAAGGCAATAAAACCAAATCCTAAGAAACAAGAAACGATCAAGGCATAAAAACCACCGTCCCAGCCAAATAAGTCTACCAATTTACCCATTACATAGCCTGCACTTGCAGAACCTAATAAGTAACCGAATAGCCCGGTTAGACCTGTCGCTGTACCTGTTGCAACACGTGGCACAAGGTCTGCTGCTTGAAGCCCGATCATCATTACTGGACCATAAATTAAGAAACCGATAGCAACAAGACAAATATTATCTACGAGTGGATTTCCTTCTGGATTTTTCCAATAAACAATAATCGCGATTAATACACCGGTTAGGAATAATAACATCGGCGGTGCACGGTGGCCTTTGAACACTTTATCACTTAAATAACCGCTAGCAAGCATACCAAAGATACCTGCATATTCGTAAAGGAAATACGCCCAACTTTGTTTATCTACAGAGAAATGTTTCACTTCTTTTAGATACGTTGGTGCCCAGTCAATAATGCCGTAACGAATGAAATACACAAATACGTTCGCAAGTGCAATCGCCCATAAAAACTTATTATTAATGATGTATTTCATAAAAATATCTTTAGAAGAAAGCGTGTGAGCTGATTCAACTTTCTCTACGATTTTTTCACCTTTCCATTCATCTACCGGCGGTAATCCTTGAGACTCAGGTGTATCGCGCATTAAATAGAACATAATGAATGCTAATACAATGGCGATTAAGGCGGGTAAATAGAATAAAGATTGCCATACGCCGAAAATCGATAAACCGAGGAGCGCTAATGGGCCGATTAAACCACCACCTAAGTTATGTGATACGTTCCACCAGCTCCACCACACACCACGTTCAGAAACTGAGAACCAGTTGGTCATTGTTTTTGCACCTGGCGGGTATCCCATTCCTTGGAACCAGCCATTTAATGCAGCTAACACAATCATCAATG
>CAKAQT010000089.1:0-5403 GCA_916720325.1 Parahaemophilus parainfluenzae | reverse complement strand
AAATCGTATTTTTTAGTTTTCAAAAAATCACTTTTGTTCCCTGCATAAACAAAAAGTGCGGTTATTTCTAACCGCACTTTCCTATCTATTAAATTAAAGTTTTGCTGAAAGCATTGCTTCTAATTTCTCTTGGTCAACTGCAAATTTACGAATTCCCTCTGCTAATTTTTCGACAGCCATCGCATCGCTGTTATGTTGCCAATAGAATTCTGCTTCAGTTAATGGTTGAGGTTTCGCTTTTACTTCACCTTTGTAGTCTAGTTTACGTACAAGTGCGGTTGAATTTTCTTGTAATTCTTTAAGTAAAGCGGGAGCGATAGTTAAACGGTCACAACCTGCTAATTCAATAATTTCACCGACATTACGGAAACTTGCACCCATTACCACTGTTTTATAACCGTATTCTTTGTAGTAGTTATAAATTTTAGTTACAGAAATAACACCAGGGTCTTCTGCTGGAGCATATTCTTTTTTATCGGTATTTGCTTTGTACCAGTCTAAGATACGACCGACGAATGGTGAAATTAAATAAACACCCGCTTCAGCACACGCACGTGCTTGCGCTTCGGAGAATAATAAGGTTAAGTTACAGTTAATGCCTTCTTTTTCAAGAATTTCTGCTGCACGAATACCTTGCCATGTTGAAGCAATTTTGATCAAAATACGATCATTTGAAATACCTGCCGCATTATAAAGTGCGATAAGTTTACGTGCTTTTTCAACGGTTGCTTGGGTATCGTAAGAAAGACGCGCATCCACTTCAGTTGAAATACGTCCTGGGACAATTTTTAAAATTTCTAAACCGATGTTTACCGCTAATTTATCTTCTGCATCAATTAATTGTTGTGCTTTATCTGAGCTTTGTGCTTTTGCATAAGCAACCGCTTCATCAATTAATGGGGCGTATTGTGGTAATGCAGAAGCACTTAAAATTAAAGATGGGTTTGTTGTTGCATCTTGTGGTTGGTATTTTTTAATTGCATCAATATCGCCCGTATCAGCCACGACGACGGTCATACTACGAAGTGAATCTAACTGAGTTGTCATTATATTCTCCTTGAATGGATTTGTTTGAATTCAACTGCCTTACGATAGCATAATTAGCTTTAAAAGGGTAATTCGTCCAGGAAAATATTTACGATAGGGAAAACCAATGCATTCTAGATTTACCTCTCATACCATCATTTGTAGCAATTTTTTCGCGATTTATTAGATATAAATCACAAAACGTTATTTTTCTTTAAATAATTACCTTACAAATCTTTACAAAAATGACATTTTGAGCTAATAAGAGAAAGACTCTTTATAAAAATATCGCCTAATGACAAGGAGGCTCAAATGCAACACAAACTACTTTTCTCTGCAATTGCTCTTGCTCTTTCCTATTCTGCGCAAGCAGTTATAGTACCTGAGGGAACGCAATTAGATGAAAAACAACATATCGTGATCAATAACGGGGCTGAACCACAAAGTTTTGACCCACAAAAAACCGAAGGTGTACCCGAATCTACCGTTGCTTATCAATTACTTGAAGGCCTCGTCACCTCAGACTCTGAAGGTAAACTTCAACCGGGTGTAGCTGAAAGCTGGGAAAACACACCAGACTTTAAAACTTGGACATTCCATTTACGTAAAGATGCCAAATGGTCAAATGGTGATCCCGTTACCGCGCACGATTTCGTGTTTGCTTGGCGTCGTTTAGTGGATCCTGCAACTGCAGCGCCTTATGCAAGTTACTTAAGTTACTTACAAGTAGAAAATGCACAAGACATCATTGACGGTAAGAAAAAACCGGCTGAATTAGGTGTTGAAGCAAAAGATGATTACACCTTTGTGGTTCATGCAACCAATCCTGTGCCTTACGCAGTCAGTTTAACGACTCACCAATCCTTATTGCCATTACCGCAAAAAGTGGTCGAAAAATTTGGGGATGCATGGGTGAAAAAAGAAAATTACGTGGGTAATGGTGCCTATAAGCTGGCGAACCACATTATTAATGAAAAAATCGAATTTGAACGTAACCCGCTCTACTGGAACGATAAAGAGACTGTCATTAACAGTGCAACCTTCCTTGCGATTGAAAACCCAAGTACTGATGTGGCACGTTATCGTGCAGGCGATTTAGATATGACGAATTATGCCTTACCACCAGAACAGTTTGCAAAATTACAAAAAGAATTACCTGGCGAAGTATTCACGACACGTACTCTCGCGACCTATTCTTATGAGTTAAACAATAAGAAAGCACCTTTTGATAACGTGAATGTTCGTAAAGCCTTGAACTTATCCCTTGATCGTAATGTGATCACCGATAAAGTTTTAGGCCAAGGTCAAACACCAACCTATGTGTTTACCCCAACTTACATCGAAGAAGGTCACCTCATTCAACAACCTGCTTATTCAAAAGAACCAATGGCACAACGTAATGAAGAAGCCATTAAACTTTTAGAAGAAGCTGGTTACAGCAAAGCGAATCCGTTGAAATTCAGCATTCTTTACAACACCAATGAAAACCACAAAAAAGTGGCCATTGCTGCAGCATCTATGTGGAAAGCGAACACCAAAGGTTTAATTGATGTGAAATTAGAAAACCAAGAGTGGAAAACCTACATTGATAGCCGTCGTGCAGGCCGTTACGATGCGGCACGTGCAGGATGGAATGCGGATTACAACCAAGCCACAACATTCGGCAACTATTTCTTATCTAATTCGAGTAACAATACCGCAAAATATGCGAACCCTGAATATGATAAAGCCATTGCTGAATCTTATGTCGCAACGGATGCGGAAGGTCGTGCAAAAGCCTACGCGAAAGCCGAAGAAATTCTTGCAAAAGATTTCGGTATCGTGCCAATCTTTAACTATGTGAATCCACGCTTAGTGAAACCTTACGTAAAAGGCTATTCAGGCAAAGATCCACAAGATCACATTTACTTACGCAACCTTTATATTATTAAACATTAATTCGTTGCTCGTATTTAAGTGCGGTTAAAAATTATCGTGTTTTTTGACCGCACTTTTCGCCCATTTTGGTTGGAGTTATTATGCTCAAATTTATTTTTAAACGGCTGTTGGAAGCCTTACCAACGCTGTTTATTTTGATTACTTTTTCCTTCTTTCTGATGCGTCTCGCCCCTGGTAGCCCGTTCACATCGGAACGTGCTTATCCACCAGAAGTCATGGCAAATATCGAAGCGAAGTATCATTTAAATGAACCATTACATAAACAATATTTCCTTTATTTGGAAAATCTTTCCAAAGGCGATTTTGGTCCCTCTTTTAAATATAAAGATCAATCGGTCAATGATTTAATCGCATCAGCCTTCCCTGTTTCCTTAAAATTAGGGATGGTCGCCTTCGCCTTTGCAGTGGTATTAGGTGTCACAGCTGGTACGCTTGCCGCGCTCAATCAAAATAGCCGTTGGGATTATATTTTGATGAGTTTCTCAATGCTTGGCGTCATTATGCCAAGCTTCGTCTTCGCACCAGTCTTAGTGCTGATTTTCGCCATTTATTTAGGTTGGTTACCTGCTGGCGGTTGGAATGGCGGTTCAGCAATGTACATTATTTTACCCGTAGCCTCCTTAACTATCGCTTATGTTGCAGGGATTGCGCGTATCATGCGCGGCTCCATGATTGAAGTGTTGCATTCCAACTTTATTCGTACCGCTAAAGCCAAAGGGCTTTCAACCTCAAGAATCATTTTAAAACATGCTTTGCGTCCCGCCCTTTTACCTGTGATTACCTATTTAGGCCCTGCTTTTGTGGGGATTATTACCGGCTCAATGGTGATCGAAAGCGTATTTGGTTTACCTGGCATGGGGTTACTATTTGTAAACGGTGCATTAAACCGTGATTATTCTTTAGTTTTGAGTCTCACCATTTTAGTGGGCACATTAACCATTTTATTTAATGCGATTGTGGATATTTTATACGCCATCATCGATCCAAAAATTCGTTATTAAGGACAAGTTATGACAGATTATCGTACTCAGCCGATTAATCAGAAAAATGCGGATTTTGTGGAACACGTGGCTGACCGTATTGAAGAAATGCAACTGGAAGGCCGCAGCCTATGGCAAGATGCGAAACGCCGTTTTTTCCGTAACAAAGCGGCCGTTGCCAGTCTGATTATTTTGGCGTTTATTATTGTATTTATTACCGTAGCGCCTTGGTTCTTCCCATTTACCTATGAAGATACCGATTGGAATATGATGAGCTCCCCACCAACAATGGAAGGCTATCACTTCTTCGGTACCGATGCCTCGGGTCGCGACTTATTGGTACGTACTGCTATCGGTGGACGTATTTCCTTATTGGTCGGTATCGCAGGGGCTTTTATTTCCGTCACTATCGGCACAATTTATGGTGCGATTTCCGGCTATGTAGGCGGTAAAACGGATATGTTGATGATGCGCTTTTTGGAAATTCTTAGCTCATTTCCATTTATGTTCTTCGTCATTTTATTAGTGACCCTTTTTGGCCAAAATATTTTCTTAATTTTTATCGCGATTGGCGCCATTGCTTGGCTTGGTCTTGCACGTATCGTACGTGGTCAAACCCTTAGTTTGAAAAATAAAGAATTCGTCGAAGCCGCCATCGTTTGTGGCGTGCCACGTCGCCAAATCATTTTCAAACACATTATTCCGAATGTATTGGGCTTAGTAGCAGTTTATGCTTCACTTGAAGTACCAGGACTCATTCTATTCGAATCATTCTTAAGTTTCTTAGGCTTAGGAACACAAGAGCCGATGAGTAGCTGGGGTGCACTATTAAGTGATGGAGCAGCACAAATGGAAGTCTCGCCTTGGCTATTAATTTTCCCGGCATTTTTCCTTTGTCTCACGCTGTTTTGTTTTAACTTTATTGGTGACGGGTTGCGTGATGCACTCGATCCAAAAGATAGATAGGAGCGAATCATGAATCCTTTATTAGATGTAAAAAATCTCTACGTTCGCTTCAAAACACCTGATGGCGTCGTCACTGCAGTGAATGACTTAAACTTTACCCTCAATGCGGGGAGCACGCTCGGTATTGTAGGTGAAAGTGGTTCAGGCAAGTCACAAACTGCCTTTGCTTTAATGGGCTTATTGGCGGCCAATGGTACAGTGGAAGGTTCCGCAATATTTGAAGGTAAAGAATTGGTTAATTTACCGAAGGCTGAATTGAATAAAATCCGTGCCGAGCAAATTTCCATGATTTTCCAAGATCCGATGACGTCTCTCAACCCTTACATGAAAATCGGTGAACAGCTCATGGAAGTCTTGCAGTTGCACAAAGGCTATGATAAACAAACCGCCTTTGCCGAATCCGTGAAAATGTTGGATGCGGTCAAAATGCCGGAAGCTAAAAAACGCATGGGCATGTATCCACACGAGTTTTCAGGTGGTATGCGTCAACGGG
>CAKAQT010000088.1:0-5410 GCA_916720325.1 Parahaemophilus parainfluenzae | reverse complement strand
CTTGTTTTTGCGTAATTTGAATAATTTTCTCACGCAATTCTGGTGTCACATCTTTTAAAATCGCCTGTTTAATATCAGAAGGTCGCACACCGCTATCCACTTTAGCTAAATCCGGATTACTCCACTCCCAACGGTAGGTTTCCGCATCCAGAATTTCCTGCTCTTCCGCGTCCATTTCAGCATTGTCATCAATGGTATTCTCAACCGTTTCAACACTTTGCTTTAACGCTTCTGCTTGTTGAGTAATTGGATTTGACACCGTTGCTTTCGTTTGCGCAGCTTTTGGTGGTGTCATCTCTCGCACAGGAAGTGCGGTCATTTTTGGTGAATTTTTTTGCTCATCTAACGCTTGGAGATGATGCAAAGTTTCTTCCACTGCAGCTTGCTGTTCATCATGATGATGTTGGCGCTCTGATTGCTCAATTTGCGTTAATTGATTCAATGCCTCTAGCGCAGCAAGGCTAGCTAAATTCAATGAAGATGTGGTTTGCGTGGAAACAGGTTGAGAAGGTGAAGAATGCACAACCGCTGATTGAGCCATCGGCTTTTGCGCTTGTGCAGAATAATTTGCTTTGATGTTTTGCGACAGCACCGGCATATCCACATAACCAGAAACAGGCTGATTTTCAACCGCACTTTTCTGTGTATTTTGTTCAGGGGATAGCCCGCCTTGTTTAGGCGTTTGTACTGCCGTAAGGAACTTTGGGTGGAATGCCAATGCCCTCAATAATGTCATTTCTGCACCAATTCGACGATTTGGCGCTGAAGCTAATTCTTTTCGACCCGATACAATCACTTGATAGAAAAATTGTACGTCTTCCGGTGAAATATGTTTAGCCAGAAAGCCTAAGTGATCGTTTTCGTCTGTAGCACTTTTAGCGAGTAACTGCATTAATGCAATTTGATGTAATTTCTCAGCCGTTTCTGCCAATAATTCATCCCAATCGCCCGCTTTTTCTGCCACCGTTTGGATGGTTTTCATTAAACGCTCACCGTTACCTTGATGTAAGGCGTAAATGATTTCAATCGGTTGGTCTTCATCTAATAGCCCAAGCATGGTATTCACCACATCGGTGGACACTTTACCGTTGCCCATGGCAATCGCTTGATCCGTTAAACTTAAACTGTCACGAATACTACCCTGTGCCGCTTTGGCTAATTTATCTAATGCAGGCGCATCAAAAGGAATATTTTCGGCAGTAAGCACGCGATTAAGATGTGCTGAAATTTGCGGTTCATCTAATGCTTTAAGATGAAATTGCATACAACGGGATAAAATCGTAATTGGCAATTTTTGTGGATCCGTTGTCGCAAGTAGGAATTTCACATATTCAGGCGGTTCTTCCAAGGTTTTTAACAACGCATTGAAAGAATGGCGGGAAAGCATATGCACTTCATCGATAAGATAGACTTTATAACGCCCTACTACCGGCTTATATTGCACATTGTCTAACAGCTCACGCGTATCTTCTACTTTGGTACGAGAAGCCGCATCGATTTCAATTAAATCAATAAAGTTGCCCGCTTCGATCGCTTTGCAGTTTTCACATTCGCCGCAAGGATCGGCAGTAATACCGTTTACGCAGTTCAAGCCCTTCGCAAATAAACGAGCAATAGAGGTTTTACCCACGCCACGGGTGCCGGAAAATAAATAAGCATGATGTAAACGGTTTTCTTTTAAACCGTTTTCCAAAGCAGTGAGTACATGGCTTTGCCCCACTACTTCAGAAAAGTTTTTTGGTCGCCATTTTCTGGCTAAAACTTGGTAGCTCATCGCATCCCTTTAAAAATTAATGGCCTTCAAAATTCACTAAGGTGTAGCAATCAATGCCTAAATCACGTAAGCGTTTTTCGCCCCCTAATTCTGGCAAATTAATCACAAAGGCAGCATGTTTCACTTCACCACCTAAACGTTGAACTAATTTCACGGTAGCTTCAACTGTACCGCCCGTTGCTAACAAGTCATCAATGATTAACACATTATCACCTTGTGAAATCGCATCTGTATGCAATTCAAGGGTGTCTTGACCGTATTCTAACTGATAAGACTGTGCAATCACTTCACGAGGTAATTTGCCCGGTTTACGAACGGGGATAAATGGCAAGCCTAATGCTAATGCAACTGGCGCACCAAAAATAAATCCACGAGACTCAGTACCAATTACTTTTGTGAGACCTTGATCTTTATACTTTTCAACGATCAAATCGATTGTGGCTTTGAAAGCCGTAGGCACTTCGAGTAAGCTCGTGATATCACGGAAAATAATGCCTTCTTTTGGATGATTTGGGATAGATTTGATAGAAGATTTGATTAATTCAAGTTGTTTGTTCATAAATAATTGCTCAAAAAAGAGTAAGAAAAAATCCTGTTTTTAGGCTCGCATTCTAGCATATAAAAATGCAAAAGTGCGGTGAATTTTGACCGCACTTTTGTAAATAAAATGAATTAATCTGGGTAAATATCTTCCCCGTCTTTTCGAGTACGAAGAAGCTGTAAAATCCAGACATATTGTTCGGGTGTTGGCGTAACGAAATACTCAATTTCTTCGTTCATCGCACGGGCTGATTGCTCAGGATCGTCGCTTAATTGCATCGGTGGGCGAATTTCCATTTCATACTTGCCACTCTTAGCGTTATAGCGTGGGAACATTGGAATAACCACCGCTTTTGCTAATTTCGCCATTTTATTTAACCCAGGAAGTGTGGCTTTATAAGTAGCAAAAAAATCCACAAAGACACTTTGCTCAGCACCAAAATCTTCATCAGGAAGATAATACCCCATTTGACCTTGTTTGATGTGTGCTAAAAATGGCTTAATCCCATTTTGGCGAGCATGCATTTTCCCGCCAAAACGCTGACGCGCTAAAGTCCACAACCAGTCCACCAACGGATTTCGGTGCGGGTTATACATTGAGGTCATCGGCATGCCGTGTGTATGCAAAATAATGCCAGATGCATCAATCGCCCAACCATGCGGCACCATTAAAATGATGTTATGCCCTTCAGCTTTAGCTTGCTTGATATGTTCAAGCCCAATGAATTCGCTGCGTTTTTGTAAATGTTTTTTTGAACGAATAGCAATTTCACCGATACCGAGCATCACTTGAGCAACCGTCACAAACATGTCTTCAATTACTTTGTTACGTTTCTCATCTGTCCAATCTGGGAAACAGAGTTTCAAATTAATTTCTGCACGAATACGTGGTTTACCGATTTTTTTCGTGAGTGCACGAGCCAGTTTCTCTGCTAATTTATCGCGTAAACGAAACGGTACAAAAGCCAATAACAAAAGCACAAAAATACCAAGCCAAATCCCCAAATTTTTAGGGTGCAAATATGACCATGAAAAATGTGGTTCATAGCCCGTTCGTGCTGTAATACGTAATTTTTTTTGAGAATCTGTCATAATTAATTGTTAAAAATGAAACCAACCTTGATCATACGCCATTTTTATCGTCATGATAAATGACATAATCACCACCATCGGTCTGATCAGTTGTTTGCCTTTTGCCATCACCATTTTAGCCCCTAAATTGGCACCTATCAGGCTTCCTGCCATCATGACTAACCCAACAGTCCAAATCACATGACCACCAATAAGGAAGAAAATTAATGAGGCTAAATTTGAGGTTAAATTCATCACTTTGGCATGCGCAGTCGCTTTAGTGAGGTTAAATCCAAGTAACGTCACACAAGCCAGATTCATTAATGACCCCGTCCCTGGCCCGAAAAAGCCGTCATAAAAACCCAGTAATGAACCAAAACATAACGCAAAAACAGCGTAAGAAATTCGTTGTTTACGATCACTTTCACCCAATTTAGGCGTAAATAAAAAGTATAAGCCGATCGCTAAAATGAGAAATGGAAGCCCTTTTTTAATTAATGACGCATCTAAACTTTGAATAAGCAAGGTACCAATCACCGAGCCGATAAAAATCACCAGTAAGATGAAAGAAAACGCCGATAAATTGACCGCTCTTTTATGCAGAAAGTAAATACTTGCCGACAACGCCCCACCAAACGCTTGTAATTTATTTGTACCTAACGCCATCGCAGGTGGCATGCCTGTCATTAATAAGGCAGGGATTGTAATTAAGCCTCCACCACCCGCTATCGCATCAATAAATGCGGCAATAAAGGCAGCAGTAAAAAGCATGGCTAATATATCAATCCCAAATTCCATTATTTCACTCCTACTCTAACCATTCGCTACTATTTGGCGAACTCAACACTTGTTGGCACAGGAACGGTTCTGGTGGTGTCACTTTTGGCTTAGAAGAGCCTGAATCTGGTTTTGCCGGTTCAAACCAAGAATAAAGTTCATCGCCACAACCATCGCCTGCTGGTACAGGTGCTTGATCTTCACAATAAGCGGCATCTTTCGGACAAGCAATACGCACGTGGAAATGCGAATCATGTCCAAACCATGGGCGAATTTTATGTAACCAGGTACGATCATCTCCTGCAGTTTGACAAAGTTTTAATTTAATTGCGGGGTTCACAAAAATACGGGTGACTTTTGGATCTTGCGCAGCCAATTTAATTAGCGTTGCATGATTGTTATTCCACACATTTTCATCAACACGTTGTGTTTGACGATTCACCACGAGCAAACCTTTTCCATCAGAATTTAGCGCTTCGCTGTCTGTCATGGTGCCCATACGCAACCAAATATCCGCATCTAATCCCATTTGATGGCTTGCATGCCCTGTTAAAAAGCGACCGCCACCAGGCATAGCAATATCCCCAACTAACATCGTTGGTAAGCCTGCTGACTTCGCTTTTTGTCCAAGACGCTGTAAGTAGGCAATCATATCCGGATGACCATAGTAGCGATTTTTATTCATACGAATCACTTGGTACCCCTCACCTTTATAAGGCAATGGCTCCGCCCCGATAATACAACCATTCGAATAGCTACCAATTGGATTCGCTTTACCATCTGTTGCAGGAATTGGACGTTTAATTCGTTGCCAGTCTTGTGGCGAGGCCGTTGTTTGTAGCGAGAAAAAAACACTCCCTAAAACAACCGCACTTGAAAGTAATTTTGCTAAAGATTTATTCATAAGATTTCCTAAACGAATGACCTTATCTTCAATAAAAGAAAAAATAAGCTTAATTTAAAAGAGTTATCTGCATTGCGCCTTAAAACGCAATAAATGGTCGAGTAACACAATCGCGACCATTGCCTCTGCGATGGGTACTGCTCGAATACCGACACAAGGATCATGACGGCCTTTTGTCACGACTTCAACGGGCTCACCTTCTAAATTAATCGAGCGTCCAGGAATGGTAATACTGGATGTTGGTTTTAGTGCAATGGTCGCAATAATTGGCTGGCCAGTGCTAATGCCACCTAAAATACCGCCAGCATGGTTGCTTTCAAAACCATTTGGTGTCATTTCATCAC
>CAKAQT010000087.1:0-5540 GCA_916720325.1 Parahaemophilus parainfluenzae | reverse complement strand
GCTTTTTGAGCTTCGGCTTGTGCTTTAGCTTTTGCCTCTTCCTCAGCCTGTTTAGCTGCTGCCGCTAAACGTTTCGCTTCTGCATCAGCTTTTAACTTCGCTGCTTCAGCGGCTTGTTTTGCTTTCGCTTCTTCAGCTTGTTTCTGCTTTTCTAACGCCTCTTGACGAGCAAGTTCTTGTTGCTGTTTTTGCTTTTCAATTTCTTGCTGCTTTTGTTTTTCAAGTTCTTTTTGACGTTGAATTTCCTGCTGACGCTTAATCTCTTCTTGTTTCGCAATTTCTTGCTGATTTGGTTCAGGTTCAGGCTCTGGTTTTTTCTCTTCGACTACAGGTTCTGGTTTTTTCTGTTTATCAGTTTGACCTTTTTTCTGTTGTTGAATACGTCCCCATTCCTGCGCTGCGCTGCCGGTATCGACCATCACAGCTCCCATGGCATCACCTTCACCTTCTCCACCACCCATTATTTCAACGGTTTGATAAAGAGAGCTCCAAATCAACAAACCAAACAATGCAAGGTGCATCGCAATAGAGATGACAAACTCATTTGCACGTTTTTTTCGTCGATTATTCTGCACGGTTTTACCTACTTATTCTTAAATTGGGTTGGTCATTAAACCCACAGACTTAATGCCGGCAAGATGTAGTAAATTCAGTGCTTTAATCACTTCTTCATAAGGTACATCTTTTGCTCCGCCCACTAAGAACATTGTGTTATTGTCTTTATCAAATTCTTGTTTTGATAATTGGGTTACCATTTCTTCGTTAAGGCCTTCTTGGCGTTGACCACCAATAGAAATCGAATACTGCCCTACACCTGCTACTTCTAAGATAACCGGTGTTTTATCTTCATTTGATACATTTTGACTTTGCACCGAATCAGGGAGTTCCACTTGAACGCTCTGACTGATAATCGGCGCGGTTGCCATAAAAATTAACACCAAAACTAAAAGAACATCGAGAAATGGCACGATGTTAATTTCAGATTTAATGTCTTTACGCTGACGACGAGCCATAATTTCCTCTAAAACTTCGCTAAAATCCACCGCACTTTTTAAATTTATCAAGTGCGGTCAATTTTTCATTTATTTTTAATGGGGCGCTTTACCAAAAGCTTGACGATGTAAAATTGTGGTGAATTCATCAATGAAGTTACCATAATTTTGTTCAATCGCATTAACACGTAAGCTTAAACGGTTATACGCCATTACAGCTGGAATCGCCGCAAACAAACCGATTGCGGTTGCGATCAAGGCTTCTGCGATACCTGGAGCAACCATTTGTAATGTTGCTTGTTTCGCACCACTTAATGCCATAAATGCGTGCATGATCCCCCAAACGGTACCAAATAAACCAATATATGGACTTACAGAAGCCACTGTTGCTAAGAAAGGTACACGACTTTCAAGCGCTTCTACTTCACGATTCATCGCAAGGTTCATCGCACGAGTCGTACCTTTGATAATTGCTTCTGGTGCATTCGCATTCACTTGTTTTAAGCGAGAGAATTCTTTAAAACCAACAAAGAAAATTTGTTCGCTACCAGTTAATACTTCACGACGATTAGATAAACCATCATAAAGTTTATTTAAATCTTCACCAGACCAGAAACGATCTTCAAAAGTATTCGCTTCTTTTAACGCGCTCGTCAAAATACGGCTACGTTGAATGATGATTGCCCAAGAAATAATTGAGAACGAAATTAAGATCACAATTACAAGTTGAACAACGATACTCGCTTTTAGAAAAAGATCTAAAAAGTTCAATTCTGCAGTCATTGCATACTCCGAAAAGTTATTTACTTTAAAAATGCCGCTTTTAATTCTTCAGGAATTGCGACAGGTTTCATTTTGCCTAGATCAACACAGGCTACCTTAACAGTAGCCTTTGATAACACCACTGTCTCACGAACTAACCGCTGTTCAAAGAGAATTGTTGCTCCTTTCACTGCCGTTATTTCAGTTTCGACAATAAGATAATCATCCAATTTTGCCGGAATACAATAGTCAATAGACATGGTTTTGACCACAAAAGCTAACTGTTGTTCCTGCAATAATGATTGTTGGGAAAAATTAAGCGTTCTTAAATATTCAGTTCGCGCACGCTCAAAGAAATGTAAGTAACGTGCGTGATACACTACTCCACCTGCATCCGTATCCTCATAATAGACACGAACCGGAAAGGTAAAACATTGGTTATTCAAAATAATGCTCAAATTATCAGCCATAACAAGCCGCTTATTTTAGAACCTGTTCATTAGATGTGCAAGCGCCAAATAACAATATTTATCTATCGTTTCTATAGTAACCAATGCTGAACAATGGCAATTATTGTGGTGAAATAACCAATAAATGGCAAGAAAACGAGCCGCCATATTGCTCGGCGAATTTCAAATCCGATACCGTGGATCCACAAATTAATCAATCCCCAAAAAATCGCAAGAATCCAAGCTGGATGTGCAGTTCGAAGTGCGGTCGAAAATTGATTTAAATTTAAAAAGAAAGCCGCGGTTAAAAATAACGCCAAAATAAACGAAAGGGTTCGCAAGGAACCCTTATTACTTAATTGATAGAGTGAATTAATCATCATTACTCGTCAAATTTACCTGACTTTTCTTTGCCAATGGTTAATTTAGCACTCACCATAACTGCAGCCAACACACCCACTACCCAAATTACATATAACATATTGTTTCTCCTTAGTATAATGAGTTTTTGTTGTCTTCAACAAAGCTTTCATCCAAGCGACCAAACATTTTGTAGTATGACCAAATGGTGTAAAGCAATGAGATGGTAACAAATACTAGTGCCAAGTAGAACATTAAGGTTAATGTTAATTCACTTGACGTTGCATCCCACATTAACAAGCTTTGTTCTGGATGAGTACTTGAAGGCATTACAAATGGGAACATTGATACTGCCGCAGTGATGATCACACCAGCCATGGTTAATACAGAGAAGAAGAACGCAAAACCACAACGATTTGCTTTAGATGCAACCACATTTAATAATGCACCAACCACAGCTAATACTGGGAATGCCCATAAAGCTGGATTTTCATTGAAGTTTTTGAACCATGCACCTGCTTCAACTGCCACTTGTTTACCTGAAGCTGGCGCTGATGCTGCAAAGTGATCAATCGTGCTAGTCACCACATAACCGTCTTTGAAAGAAAGCCACACACCTGCAAGCACAAAAGTAATTAATGTCACTAATGCACCGATTTGTGTAATTGCTCTTGCGCGATCACGCAATGCAGCAGTGGTTTTCATTTGTAACCAGTTTGCACCGTGAGTCACTAACATTGCAAGGCTTAACACGCCGCAAAGTAATGCGAATGGGTTTAATAATGCAAAGAAAGAACCTGTGTAAGTTGCTTGTGAAAGCTCATTTAATTCGAATGGTACACCTTGTAATAAATTACCAAATGCTACACCGAATACTAATGCAGGTACAAAACCACCCGCAAATAAGCCCCAATCCCACACAGCACGCCATGTTGGATTATCAATTTTCGCACGATATTCAAAACCAATTGGACGGAAGAATAACGCAGCTAACACAAGGAATAAGGCAATATAGAAGCCTGAAAACGCTACAGAATAAACAATCGGCCATGCCGCGAAGATTGCACCACCAGCAGTTAATAACCAAACTTGGTTACCATCCCAGTGTGGAGCAATAGAGTTAATCATAATACGTCTTTCTACTTCTTTCTTACCTGCTACGGGTAAAAGTGCGGTCACGCCCATATCGAATCCATCTGTTACAGAGAAACCGATAAGCAATACAACAACTAGCACCCACCAAATAATACGTAGAATTTCATAATCAAGCATAATCCATCTCCTGCTTATTTAGATGATTGCTCAAAATAGTATTTGCCGGTTTTCAATGCACTTGGACCTAAACGTGCATATTTAAACATCAAATACATTTCCGCAATGATGAAGAAGAAGTAAAGTACACAAATTAAACCGATAGAGAACCATAAGTCACCTACACTCAAGTTAGAGGCAGACACACCTACCGGTAATACTTCATAAATCGCCCACGGTTGACGACCAAATTCAGCTAAGAACCAACCAAATTCAATCGCTAAGATTGGCAATGGGATACCCCAAAGCAATGCTTTAAGTAATAAGCGAGAAGAAGTGACTTTGTTACGTAAATTTTGAACAAATGCACCAAAGGTCAGTAAAATAATTAAACCACCTGCCGCTAACATACCACGGAATGCCCAGAAGTTAGGACCTACGTTTGGAATAGTATCACGTGCTGCTTGTTTAATTTGTTCATCCGTTGCATCTACAACTTTATCTGTGTAACGTTTTAATAATAAACCAAAACCTAAATCACCTTTGACTTCATCAAATTTTGCTTTAGTTTCTGGATTTACGTGACCTGCTGATTTTTTCTCTGCTTTTAATTGCGTGAATAAATCATACGCTACCATACCGTTACGAACACGACCTTCATTTTTTGCTTGAATTTCTTTCAAACCAACAATTTCAGTGTCTAAAGAACGCGTTGCAATTAAACCACCTAAATATGGGATTTCAATCGCAAAATCATTTTTCATTTCTGCAGTATTTGGAATCGCCACTGGGTGGAATGGGGCTGGCGCAGGATGAGTTTCAAACTCAGCTTCCATTGCAGCTAATTTCACAGGTTGTGCTTTACCGATGTCGTAACCTGATTCATCACCCATAATTAATACTGCTGATGCAGCGATAAAGCCAAAGGTTGCAGCAACAGAGAATGAACGTTTAGCAAAACCAATATCACGGCCTTTTAATAAATAGAATGCACTAATACCTAATACAAACATTGCACCGGTTGAATAACCTGCTGTTAATGTATGTAAGAATTTACTTTGCGCAACTGGGTTTAACCAAAGATCTAAGAAGCTGGTCATTTCCATACGAACGGTTTCAAAGTTAAATTCTGCCGCTACCGGATGTTGCATCCAACCATTTGCCACTAAAATCCACATCGCAGAAAGGTTTGAACCAAAGGCTACGCAGTAAGTTGCGAGTAAGTGTTTACCTTTAGTTAAACGATCCCAACCGAAGAAGAATAGCCCCACGAAAGTGGATTCTAAGAAGAATGCAAGTAATGCTTCGATCGCTAATGGTGCACCGAAAATATCACCTACATAGTGAGAATAATAAGACCAGTTTGTCCCGAATTGGAACTCCATAATAATACCGGTCGTCACCCCTAGAGCAAAGTTAATACCAAATAACTTACCCCAGAATTTAGTCATATCTTTATATACTTCTTTGCCCGTTTTAACATAAATGGTTTCCATGATCACAAGAACGAAAGATAAACCTAATGTTAATGGTACAAAAATGAAGTGATATAACGCAGTTAATGCAAACTGCAAGCGTGAGAGATCAACAACGTCTAACATCTCAACTCCTTGTATAAATCTACAAGATTTTCACTTTATGATTACCAAGGATAATCCCAAATAATCACCCCAAACTACTCAACAAAAATCGTTAAGAAACATTGAATTATTTACGTAATAATTGC
>CAKAQT010000086.1:0-5575 GCA_916720325.1 Parahaemophilus parainfluenzae | reverse complement strand
GTAAGGCTTGTGATAATGGAGAACAAAAAGGATGTGAATATTACGGTAAGCTAAAATAGAGGGGAATTGTAATAATGAAAATTGGCAATTAAAAAGGAGAGACTCATAAATAGTGAGTAAGTCACCAACAAAGCGTCTGAGATTCTTAATCTCCTTCGCTGTCAATTTTCCTTAAAATCGGCTAGAATAGGCCGATTTTATTTTTGGCTTTAACTTTATAAAAATATGAAAGATTCTATTATTGCAAAACTTGAAAGTTTAAAAGAACGTTATGAAGAATTAGAGGCATTGCTAGGCGATGCGTCGGTGATTTCAGATCAGGATAAATTCCGTGCGTATTCTAAAGAATATTCACAACTTGAAGATGTAGTGAAATGTTTTAATCGTTGGAATCAGCTTAATTCTAACATTGCTGAAGCAGAATTGATGTTAGATGATCCTGAAATGAAAGAAATGGCAGAAATGGAAATTGAAGAATCCAAAGCCGAAATTGAAGACGTGGAACAACAACTTCAAATTCTTTTATTACCAAAAGATCCAAATGATGAATATAACTGCTATTTAGAAATTCGTGCAGGTACAGGTGGGGATGAAGCGGGTATCTTTGCCGGCGATTTATTCCGTATGTACAGCCGTTATGCAGAAAGTAAACGCTGGCGTGTTGAAATGCTCAGCGCAAATGAAAGCGAGCAGGGCGGTTATAAAGAAGTGATCGTTAAAGTAAGCGGTGATGGCGTGTATGGTCAATTAAAATTTGAATCAGGCGGCCACCGTGTACAACGTGTACCAAAAACGGAAAGCCAAGGTCGTATTCATACTTCAGCTTGTACTGTTGCGGTTATGCCTGAATTACCTGAATCTGAAATGCCGGAAATCAATCCAGCAGATTTACGTATTGATACCTACCGTTCATCTGGTGCGGGTGGTCAGCACGTTAATACAACAGACTCAGCGGTACGTATTACCCACATTCCAACAGGTATTGTGGTGGAATGTCAGGATGAGCGTTCACAACATAAAAATAAAGCTAAAGCGATGTCGGTATTGGCTTCACGCATTGTTCAAGCGGAGCAAGAACGTCAAGCCGCAGAGCAAGCTGATACCCGCCGTAACTTATTAGGTTCAGGCGATCGTTCTGATAAAATTCGTACTTATAACTACCCACAAGGTCGTGTAACAGATCACCGTATCAACTTAACGCTCTATCGCTTAGATGAAGTGATGAACGGCAAAATTGACGAGCTTATTCAACCGATTATTACTGAATATCAGGCAGATCAATTAGCGGCGTTATCTGAGAGTAATTAATGACCTATCAACAATGGCTTGCCGATGCTGCGCAAGCCTTAAATCAGGTAAATCCGACAGAGAATGGCAAAGTTGATGCGTTAGTGCTATTGCAACACGCAACGGGCAAATCGAGAACGCAAATTTTAGCTTTCGATGAAACGGAAATTGATGAAAAAGTGCGGTTAAAATTGACCGCACTTTTAGATCGTCGTTTAAAAGGCGAACCTATCGCTTATATCCTCGGTGAAAAAGAATTCTGGTCCTTGCCTTTAAATGTGTCTGAAGGAACATTAATTCCTCGCCCCGATACCGAAATTCTCGTAGAAAAAGCATTACAAATTGCGTTAGAAAAACTGGAAGAAAATCCACCGCACTTTCGTATTCTCGATCTTGGTACCGGCACTGGCGCCATTGCGTTGGCGTTGGCTTCTGAGCTTTCTCCTATTTGTCAAAAAAAGGCTATTCAATTGGATGTCATTGGTGTGGATTTAATGCCAGAAGTCGTCAAATTAGCGCAATCCAATGCAGAAAAAAATCAGCTTGATGTGCAATTCTTGCAGAGTCGTTGGTTTGAACATGTTGAAGGACAGTTTGATATTATCGTCAGCAATCCTCCTTATATTGATGAAACCGATGAACACCTTTCTCAAGGTGATGTGCGTTTCGAACCTCATTCGGCGTTGGTGGCAGGTGAAAACGGTTTAGCTGATTTACGTCATATTATTGAGCAGTCACCAAGATATTTAAAAGATAGCGGTTATTTATTGTTAGAGCACGGCTGGAAACAGGGTGAAGAAGTGCGGTCAATTTTCTGGCAAAATCATTGGCAAGGGGTTGCAACCATACGGGATTATGGCGACAATGAGCGCGTAACGTTGGGATATTGGAAGCGGTAATGAAATACGATCAAAAAGCCTTATATGCTGAACTGACTCATTTTTATTTGAGCATTTGTGAGAAAGAGCAACTTGATGAGCCTCGTATAAGAGGGCTTGTTGGAAGCTTGGTGCGTAAAGCTCGCCAAGCTATTCCAGAAGAATGGGATGATAAAGCTAAAATTCATCAATTATTACAGCTATTTTACGGTGACTGGGGATTTCATTGCGATGCGGACAATTATTTCTATGCTCGCAATTTATATCTTCCATATATTTTAGAAGAACGAGAAGGCATGCCGGTGAGTCTTGGCGCCTTAATACTTTATTTAGCTGCAAGTTTAAAATTACCGATTTATCCTGTGAATTTCCCGACCCAACTGATTTTACGTGCAGAAGTAGATGGTGAAGTGGCCTTTATTGATCCTTGGAGCGGAAAATACATTTCAGTAGATGAATTGAAAAAACTCTATGAAGGCGCCTTTGGTTTTGGGGCTCAAATTCAACCTGAGGATTTAGCCCGAGCAGATATTCCGATGCTGACCGCTCGTTTCCGTCAGCTCGCCAAGAATGCCTTAATTCGTGAAGAACAAAACGATTTGGCTTTTAATTATATCCAATTCTTGTTAGCGGGAAGAAAAGATCCTTACGATATTCGCGATCGTGGCTTAGTGTTGGCGCAAATGGGCGCTTATCCTTCAGCCATTGAGGATTTGGAATATTTTGTGGATCAATGTCCGAATGATCCCACTTCTTCTCTGTTAAAAACTCAACTTTTAGAACTGAAAGGCGAAGCATTGAAAGATGCCAATGCCATCCATTAAAAAGGAAATATTATGCAAAATAAAATTGTAAAAATTGGCAATATTGATGTCGCAAATGACAAACCCTTTGTGCTTTTCGGCGGGATGAACGTGCTTGAAAGTCGCGATATGGCGATGCAAGTTTGTGAAGCTTACGTGAAAGTGACTGAAAAGTTGGGCGTTCCTTATGTTTTTAAAGCATCTTTCGATAAAGCTAACCGTTCTTCAATTCATTCTTACCGTGGTCCAGGCATGGAAGAAGGTTTAAAAATTTTCCAAGAGTTAAAAGAAACCTTTGGCGTGAAAGTGATTACCGATGTGCACGAAATTTATCAATGTCAGCCTGTTGCTGATGTGGTGGATGTGATTCAGTTACCGGCATTCTTAGCTCGTCAAACTGATTTAGTCGAAGCCATGGCAAAAACCGGTGCGGTAATTAACGTGAAAAAACCACAATTCTTAAGCCCGGGTCAAATGGGGAATATCGTGGATAAATTTGAAGAATGTGGTAACGATAAAATTATCCTTTGTGATCGTGGTTCAAACTTCGGTTACGATAATTTAGTGGTGGATATGTTAGGTTTTGGCGTAATGAAAAAAGTATCTAAAGGTAGTCCAGTTATTTTTGACGTGACCCATTCATTACAATGCCGTGATCCGTTTGGTGCAGCTTCAGGCGGTCGTCGTGAACAAGTGACCGAATTAGCCCGTTCTGGCTTAGCAATTGGTATTGCAGGCTTATTCTTGGAAGCACATCCAAATCCAAATCAAGCAAAATGTGATGGCCCTTCTGCATTGCCACTTTCGGCATTAGAAGGTTTTGTCTCACAGATGAAAGCCATTGATGATTTAGTGAAGTCTTTCCCTGAATTAGATACGTCTATCTAATTGAGAAGTGCGGTTGAAAACAGCGTTGTTTTTGACCGCACTTTTGTTCTGTAAAAGGAGATAACAATGAATATCGTATTTTTAGACAGCACGGCAATTCCAAAACATATTCCTATTCCTCGTCCAAGCTTTCCGCATAACTGGGTAGAGTATGAATATACTTCTGCGGAGCAAACCATTGATCGAGCAAAAGACGCGGATATTATTATCACCAGTAAAGTGATTTTAAGTCGCGAGGTGTTGCAACAACTACCTAAATTAAAATTGATTGCTATCACTGCAACAGGCACCAATAACGTGGATTTAGACGCGGCAAAAGAATTGGGTGTAGCAGTTAAAAATGTGACGGGTTATTCTGCCACGACGGTACCTGAGCACGTATTGGGGATGATTTTTGCGTTAAAACATAGTCTAGCAGGTTGGCAACGCGATCAAATCACTGGAAAATGGACTGAGAGTAAACAGTTCTGCTACTTTGATTATCCCATTACAGATATTAAAGGTTCAACGTTAGGTGTGTTTGGAAAAGGCTGTTTAGGTACAGAAGTAGGGCGTTTAGCCGAGCTTTTAGGCATGAAAGTGCTTTATGCTGAACATCGAAATGCCACAACGTGCCGTGAAGGTTACACACTTTTTGAAGAGGTGCTAAAACAGGCCGATATTCTGACATTGCATTGTGCATTGACTGAAACAACCAAAAATTTAATCAATCAAGAAACCTTGTCACTTTGTAAGAAAGGTGCGTATTTAATCAATACTGGTCGTGGTCCATTGATTGATGAGCAAGCAGTTTGTGACGCATTAAAATCAGGGCACTTAGGTGGTGCCGCATTAGATGTGTTAGTGAAAGAACCACCAGAGAAAAATAATCCACTGATTGAATTAGCGAAAACGATGCCGAATTTAATTATCACACCTCATATTGCTTGGGCGAGTGATAGCGCGGTAACCACGCTAACGAAAAAAGTGACGCAAAATATTGAAGATTTCGTTCAACTATTAAATCAAAAATAATGAATTTACCTATTTCTTTATACGTCGCCCTGCGATATTGGCGTGCAAAAAGCGCTGATCGTTTTGGGCGACTTGTTGCTAATTTGGCAAGCTTTGGCATCGTACTGGGTGTGATGGCATTGATTATTGTGCTTTCTGTCATGAATGGATTAGAAGGCTATCAAAAACAACAGGTGCTTTCGAGCATTCCACACGCGATTATTAGCCAAGAGGCGCCTATTTCGGCAGAAAAACCGCTTGAAAATATACCGCACTTTGTGCAAAAAGCTGTACCGATTAATACCACGAATGTTGTGTTTCAAACGGCAAAAGGTGTGAGCGCGGGACAAGTGATTGGTATTCAGTCTTTTTCAGATGATCCTTTACTGGAAGGTTTCGATCCTAGTCAGTTTAACCAACTTTTACCGCAAGGTGAGTTTAAGTTGATTATTGGTGATACGTTGGCGCAAAAATTAGGCTTAGTAGTGGGCGATAAAGTTCGCTTAATGATTACGGAAAACAGCCAATACACCCCGTTTGGTCGCGTGCCAATGCAGCGTTTATTTACGGTGAGCGAGCTTTACTATGATTATGGAGAAGCGTCAGGTTACGAGGTTTTTGCTAATTTAGCCGATATTGGTCGCTTAATGCGTATTCAGCCTGGTGAGGCTCAAGGCTATCGTTTATTCCTGGATGATCCTTTCCAAATCACAGAATTGCCAACCT
>CAKAQT010000085.1:0-5594 GCA_916720325.1 Parahaemophilus parainfluenzae | reverse complement strand
TTTTATCATACATCGCACCAAAAATATTCATTCACTTATCCTTTATTGCTTCAATCGAGAAAATTCGTTTCAAAACGGCACATTATTCACTTTCCAGCCAAGCTTGTAAAGTAGCAATTGACTGATGCGCTGTAAGATCCGCTTGAATTGGCGTAATAGCAACATAACCATTTTTTACTGCATGAAAATCTGTGCCTTCACCATCATATTCCGGTAAGCCTGACGGGCCAATCCAATAGATATGTTCACCTCGAGGATCTTCTTGTTTAATCACTTCTGCAGCAGATGAGCGATAGCCTAAATGACAGACTTTAATGCCTTTGAGTTCTTCGTAAGGCAAATCCGGCACATTGATATTGATCACTTCGCGTTTATTCAATAATTGAGGATGTAATTTAGGAATCAAATCACACACCACACGAGCGGCGGTTTCATAATGCAAACGACCATCTAAAGATACCGCAATAGCTGGCAACCCTAAATGGCGGCCTTCCAATGCTGCAGCCAAGGTACCTGAATACAAGGTATCATCCCCCATGTTACAACCGGCATTAATGCCAGATACCACAAGATCCACTTGACCAGATAAAAAACCGTTTAGTGCCAAATGCACACAATCAGCCGGTGTGCCATTCACGCAATAATCACCACTATCTAAATGACGTGGGCGAAGTGGCTCAACAAGCGTTAATGAGCTTGATGCCGCGCTACGATTACGATCGGGTGCAACAATTACCACATCGGCAATTTTTCGTAATTCTTTTGCTAAAACTTGAATCCCTTCGGCGTGAAAACCGTCATCATTGCTGACTAAAATTCGCATTATTCTTCTTCCTTAATATTCACTAACTCTCGCACCAATGCAGTGGCATAACTCCCTGCCGGCAAATAAAATGAGAGCTTCAATCCTTCTTCAACAAACGTCCAATGGAAATCTTTTGCCTGCATTAATAAAGGGCGACGAGCGGCTTTCATTCTTTCTTGTTTCATCAATCCTTGGAAAACCTGATGTTCTAAAACCACTTGATTTTCGACCGCACTTGCGGATAAATTTTCTTCGCCAATTAAAGGCGCGGTGAGCAAAATATCTTGCTCGTTCAAACGTTGCTGTAAAACCGCTAAATCTTCATTTTCATCAGCCTTAAACCAACTGTGCGATCCGTTTAATTGCACAATATCGTCTCTTAGAACCTGATCTACCACATTTTGTTCAATTCGTTCTGCTACAACTAAATTAAAAATTTCGCTACGAGCGGCGGAAAGGTAAAAACTGCGTTTTTTACGATCTTTGACCTTAATCTCCCCTTTCGCCCAACGAATCGCTTGAGTCAGATTATGACCATCACGCCCAAAACGTTGTTCAGTGAAGTAGTTAGGAAAACCGTATTTCGCCACAAAATTTAAGCGTTCATTCAACTCATCACTTTCTTTTGCGCCGCGCAATAAAATCTCGAAGGCATTTCCTTGAAGACTACCCGTACGAATTTTACGATTGTGGCGAGTGATGTCTAAAATCTCTACGCCTTCTAATTGGAATTGGCTAAAATCAGGCGTTTCTTTCCCCGGCATTTGTAAACAAAACCATTGTTCAGTAATCCCATGGCGATCTTTCAAACCGGCATACCCCATATTTCGATCAGAAATGCCTGCAAACTTGGCAAGTTTTTCACCCACAAACAGTGTATTGCAATCCGTTTTACGGATTTTTACCGCCACAAATTCGCCTTCGCCTGACATTTCATAGCCCAGATCTTCTTTCACAATAAAATCAGCGAACTCTTGCTTTAAAAGTGCGGTTGTTTTTGGCGGTGTTTTTAAGGTGAAATAAGGGAGATGTTTGACCATTTTTTTCGTTCTAAAATAAGAAAGCCCAACTTTTTTCGCTGCAATAAATAGCGTGATCAGCTGGGCATGTTAAGCACAATTTATTCGCGCAGAATTTTAACCTTTCCGCCCCTTCAAGGCAAACTGAAATGAGAATAAATTTTTAGCGACATTTTCATCTTTATCCCCTACAATGACCGCACTTTTTCTGACAAAAGGAATGCCTTATGACGAACTTTAACGAACTTCAAGAAGAAACCCGTGAAATCATTACGGACTTATTAAATGATGGCAGCGATCCGGATGCCCTTTATATTATCGAACATCACATCGCCCATTATGATTTTGATACCTTAGAAAAAATTGCCGTGGATGCTTTCAAAGCGGGCTATGAAGTGTCAGAAGCAGAAGAATTTGAAGATGAAAATGGCAAGGTCATTTTCTGTTTTGACATCATCAGTGAAGTAGAATTAAAACCTGAAATTATTGATGCACAACAAAAAGAAATTTTACCATTAGTGGAAAAATACAAAGGCATTTATGATGGCTGGGGCACGTATTTTGAAGATCCGAATGCGGAAGATGATGAATACGGCGATGATGGCGAATTTTTCGATGACGAAAATGTCGAAGACGACAACGAACGTTTACATTAATAATGAGGGGTGGTATTAATCGCCCTTAATTTTTATCTTACTCAAATAGGAATGAAAAAATGAAACTTAAAGCACTTTCTTTGGCATTACTGGCCTTACCTATCGCTTCTTTTGCCGAAGGACCAGTCGATAATTATCCACCTCAGGTGAGCTTTACCGTTGAATCGGAAAAAAATGTAGAACGAGATTTATTGCGAGTGTCCCTTTTTTACCAAGCGGAAGGAAATGATTTATCCGCTCTCAATAAAACCATGGCAGAAAAAATGAATAAAGCCATTGAGCTAACGAAAGCACAAAGTGCGGTTGAAATTAAAGACAACTCTCGTAATACCTGGATTCGCTATAATGATAAAGGCAAACAACAAGGTTGGACTGCCCGTGCGGAATTAACCTTGGAAAGTAAAGATTCTCAAGCGTTATCAACAGTAGTGCATGAATTAGATGGTGTCTTAGCGATTGATAGCGTAAGTGCCTCTGTTTCACGTGAAAAATTAAGTAGCTTAGAAAATGAATTAACCAAAGAAGCCTTAGCAAAATTTAAAGATAAAGCCCTATTACTTCAAGAATCTTTGCAGATGAAAGGTTATACCATACAAAACCTTGAGATTTCCTCACCCAAGGATTCAACGGACGATTATCCTATTTATGCTGCAGCCGAACTAAGCTCTAAAAGTTTATACTCTAGCGGGAAAGATGAAACTTACGCTCAAAGTGGCAAAGAGAAAATTAAAGTCAGTGTGAATGCGCGAATTGCATTGCTTAAAGAATAATTTTCTATACAATGAATGACGATTTTTTTAATAAGGAAAACAATATGAAAGTAGCAAAAAATACGGTTGTGAGTATTGCTTACCAAGTACGTACTCAAGACGGTGTATTAGTTGATGAAGCACCAGCAAATCAACCATTAGAATATTTACAAGGCCACAATAACTTAATCATTGGTCTTGAAAATGCCTTAGAAGGTAAAGAAGTTGGCGACAAATTTGAAGTGCGTGTTCAACCTGAAGAAGGCTACGGCGAATACAATGAAAACATGGTTCAACGTGTACCAAAAGATGTATTCCAAGGCGTTGATGAAGTCGTTGTGGGTATGCGTTTCTTAGCTGACACGGATATCGGTCCTGTTCCTGTTGTGATTACTGAAGTGGATGGCGATGAAGTGGTAGTTGATGGTAACCACATGTTAGCGGGTCAAGAATTACACTTCACTGTGGAAGTTGTTGGCACTCGTGAAGCAACATTAGAAGAAATTGCTCACGGTCACGTACATGGTGCGCATGATCACCACCATCACGATGATGAAGATGGTCACGGTTGTGGTTGCGGCGGTCACGGTCATCACCACCATGATCACGATCATGGGCACGACGGTTGCTGTGGCGGTGGTCATAAACACGATCATGATCACGAACACGGTCATGGCGGCTGTGGTTGCAGCGGTCACTAATCTTAATCTAGAAATAAAACTAGAGATAAAAAAAGTGCGGTTAAAAATAACCGCACTTTTTCTTTATCTAAACTTTCATTACAGAATGAATCGACTTAAATCTTCATTCTCAATCACTTCGCCTAATGCCTCAATCACATAGGCCGCATCAATATTCACGGTTTGTCCGTTCATATCGCTCGCATCAAATGAGATTTTATCCATTAAACGTTCCATAACGGTATGTAAACGTCTTGCACCGATATTCTCCGTTTTCTCATTCACACGGAAGGCGGCTTCGGCAATTTTCTTGATTGCATCTTGTGTAAACTCAATGCTCACGCCTTCTGTCGCCATAAGCGCTTTATATTGTTCTGTTAAAGACGCATTTGGCTCAGTTAGAATACGCTCAAAATCTTCCGCCGTTAATGCAGACAACTCAACACGAATCGGTAAACGACCTTGCAACTCTGGGATTAAATCTGATGGACGAGCCACTTGGAATGCGCCCGATGCAATAAAGAGAATATGATCGGTTTTTACCATACCGTGTTTGGTATTAACCGTTGAACCTTCCACTAATGGTAATAAATCACGTTGCACACCCTCACGAGAGACATCTGCGCCACTGTATTCACCTTTTTTACAGATCTTGTCGATCTCATCAATAAACACAATACCATTTTGCTCAACGGCATCGATGGCTTTTTGTTTCAATTCTTCTGGATTAATCAATTTGGCCGCTTCATCGTCAATTAAGGTTTTTAATGCATCCTTAATTTTCATTTTGCGTTTTTTGGTTTTATCCGAACCCAGGCTTTGGAACATAGATTGCAACTGATTGGTCATTTCTTCCATGCCTGGAGGCGCCATGATTTCCACGCCCATTGAAACGCCTGCAGACACATCAATTTCGATTTCTTTATCGTCTAATTGCCCTTCACGTAATTTTTTACGGAAAGCTTGGCGAGTGCTGCTATTGGTATCGTGGTTTTCCACTTCACCCCATTGATTTTTCGGTGGTGGCAATAAGGCATCTAAAATACGATCTTCCGCCGCATCTTCTGCTTTCGCACGATTTTTCGCAATTTCTTGTTGGCGAACCAATTTCATCGCACTGTCCGTTAAATCACGGATAATGGAATCTACTTCTTTCCCCACATAGCCCACTTCGGTGAACTTGGTTGCTTCCACTTTAATGAAAGGTGCATTGGCTAATTTTGCAAGACGACGCGCAATCTCGGTTTTACCCACACCTGTTGGTCCAATCATTAAAATATTTTTAGGGGTCACTTCATGGCGAAGTGGCTCTTGCAACTGCATTCTTCTCCAACGGTTACGCAATGCGATCGCAACCGCTCTTTTCGCCTCTTTTTGGCCGATAATATGTTGATCTAATTCGGAAACAATTTCACGAGGGGTCATTTCAGACATAATTTTTCCTTATTTATTCGGTAATTCTTCGATAGTGAAATTCGTATTGGTAAACACGCAAATATCACCGGCAATTTTTAAAGATTTTTCCACAATTTCACGAGCTGAGAAATCGGTATTTTCCACCAACGCACGGGCTGCCGACAACGCATAATTACCGCCTGAACCAATCGCTAAAATCTGATCGGCTTCTGGTTGCACCACATCACCAATACCGGTAATGATTAAACTTTCTTTTTCATCCGCCACAA
>CAKAQT010000084.1:0-5614 GCA_916720325.1 Parahaemophilus parainfluenzae | reverse complement strand
TTTTTGAAACGCTTAGCAGCACCACGTACTGTTTTAATTTTAGGCATTGTTAAAATAACTCCGCATTTTAAGTTAAACACATAATTAGGCGAATCCGAAGATTACTTGTAGGCACTAATTATTCCAATATGGCAAATTGAATTGCCCTTCTCCAAAAGCAATTAGGCTGCGTAGTTTGCCCAATATGCAGTTGTATTCTCACCGAAGTGAAAATTCGATTATCTAGATTAGATCTAAATAAAAAATTATTTTTTCTTAGGTGCTAACACCATTACCGCTTGGCGACCTTCTAATTTACCCGGTGCAGATTCCACTACTGAAATGTCAGCCAAATCGTTTTTAACGCGTTCTAATACGTCTAAACCGATATCTTGGTGAGCCATTTCACGACCACGGAAACGTACAGTAATTTTCGCTTTATCGCCATCTTCTAAGAAACGGATTAAGCTACGTAATTTAACTTGGTAGTCACCTTCGTCTGTACCTGGACGGAATTTAATTTCCTTCACTTGTACGACTTTTTGTTTTTTCTTCTGTTCTTTTGCAGTTTTACTCTTTTCATAGAGGAACTTGCCGTAGTTCATAATACGACAAACCGGTGGTTCGGCATTCGGACTGATCTCAACCAAATCAAGCGCTGCTTGTTCTGCCATATCTAAGGCCTGTTGAATTGATACAATCCCCGCTTGTTCACCATCTTGGTCAATCAAACGAACTTCTTTTACTCGAATTTCATCGTTAATGCGATTCGGGCGGTTAGCTGCCGGAGCTTTTTTTACGGTTTTGATAATGTTATTCCTTCTATTTATTTAAGAAAAAATCGACTGTCTTCAAACAGAAGATTTATTAAATCATTTGCTATAAAAACAAACAAAAAACGGGCAAAATTTTATAGTATTTGCCACGTTTATGCAACAAGGATTTCTATTCCTTTAAATATCAACGGGTAAAGCACTTATTTCAGCAGAAATACTTTCACCAAATTGAAGTAATTTCTCTAATCTCGCGGTTTCAATACACACCATATTTCGATATCCATTTGCTTTCATTGCACTCGGTGTTTTCTCCCAGGGATTCCATAGCACAATTGAATCGGCATGATGATGGATAATTTGAATACGTCGATTAAATGCTTTATCAACCAAGAATGTTTGATCTTCCTCTAATGCATAAATACAATCGACGCCTTGTTCAATTTTACGAGTTGAAGGAACATCAGTATGTTTACCTTGTAATGAGTCATAACAACGACTTGGTAAATTTTGGACTTCAATTTGTGAAATATCACCAATATTAAAATAACTGTGTAATGCCGCTTGAGCTGGTTCTTGCCCTAAATGCGTTAAAGTCATTGTGCATTTATCGGTAAATTCCATTTTCATTTTGGCTTCAATCACACCATATTCAGAAAAGAGCGAAAATTCTAACCGCACTTTATTAGCTTGGAGATCATAATCACTTAATTGCCACAAACGTAAACGCGCTGTACCGTGTGAAGGTTGTTTTACGCCACCAAACCAAGGATAACAAAGCGGTACACCACCACGAATCGCGACGCCTTGTGTGAAAGGTTCAATATCACTTAACCAAAAAATATCCTGCTCTCCCCCTTTAGGTTGCCAATTTAATAGCTGCGCCCCTTGTAATGCAATTCTAGCTGAACCCACTGGATGATTTAAGGTTAAAACAGGAATTTCATTGATATGTTCTAAAGTTAATTCTGGTGTTAATTGTTGAATTTGAGCTGTCATATTCGCCTCCTTGTGATAAGGCTATTATATAGAAGAAAGAGAGAGTTGAGTTTATTTTTATATCGTGAATATAAAAAAACCGCACATCAAAGTGCGGTCATTTTTAATTAAGATTTTAAAGAATTAATTACTCTTCACCCAACAATTTCAACTCACGTTGTCTTACTTGGGATTTTAAGATTTCAGCAAATTCTTCAATCGTGAAAGTACCTAAATCTGCACCTTTACGAGTACGTACAGCCACTTTTCCTTCAGCGATTTCTTTATCACCGCAAACTAGCATATAAGGTACGCGACGTAAGGTGTGTTCGCGGATCTTAAAGCCGACTTTTTCATTACGTAAATCTGCTTTAACGCGTAATCCTGCATCAGAAAGTTGTTTTACTACTTTTTGCACGTAATCCGCTTGGCTGTCTGTAATATTCATCACAACCGCTTGAACTGGTGCTAACCATGCAGGGAAGAAACCCGCATATTCTTCGGTAATAATACCGATGAAACGTTCAATCGAACCTAAAATCGCACGGTGAATCATAACCGGTGTACGACGATCATTGTCTTCTGCAACATAAGATGCGTTTAAACGACCTGGTAATGCAAAGTCTAATTGGATGGTACCGCATTGCCATTCACGATCTAAGCAGTCACGTAATGCAAACTCAATTTTTGGACCATAGAATGCACCTTCACCTTCTTGAATTTCATATTCAAGACTGTTATGCGCTAATGCTGCTGCTAGACCCGCTTCTGCTCGATCCCACATATCATCTGCACCGATACGTTTTTCAGGTCGAGTGGATAATTTCACCTGAATATTTTGGAAACCGAAAGTGCTGTAAATGTCGTAAACCATTTTGATACAGCTGGTTACTTCACTTTCAATTTGATCTTCAGTACAGAAAATGTGTGCATCATCTTGAGTGAAGCCACGTACACGCATTAAACCGTGTAAAGAACCCGATGGTTCATTACGGTGACAAGAACCAAATTCCGCCATACGGATTGGTAAATCACGGTAAGATTTTAAACCTTGGTTAAAGATTTGAACGTGTCCTGGGCAGTTCATTGGTTTAATCGCATATTCACGGTTTTCTGATTGTGTAGTAAACATCAAATCGCCGTAGTTTTGCCAGTGACCTGTTTTTTCCCATAACACACGGTCCATCATAAACGGACCTTTCACTTCTTGATAATCGTATTCTTTTAATTTAGTACGTACGAAGGTTTCCAATTCACGGAAAATTGTCCAACCATCGTTATGCCAGAACACCATACCCGGTGCTTCTTCTTGCATATGATATAAATCTAACGCTTTACCGATTTTACGGTGGTCACGTTTTGCGGCTTCTTCTAAGCGAGTTAAGTATTCCGCTAATTGTTTTTTATCTGCCCAAGCCGTACCATAGATACGTTGTAACATTTTATTTTTGCTATCACCACGCCAGTACGCACCTGCCACTTTCATTAATTTGAAGTATTGACAGAAACGCATATTCGGCACATGTGGCCCACGACACATATCAATGTATTCTTCGTGATGATAAAGCGCAGGCGTTGCGGTACGTTCGATATTTTCATCTAAGATAGCCATTTTGTATGGCTCACCGCGTTTTTCAAAAGTATCTCTTGCTTCTTGCCAGCTTACCGGAGTTTTGATGACGTCATAATTGGTTTTCGCCAATTCAAGCATACGTTTTTCGATAGCATCAATGTCTTCTTGCGTTAAAGAACGGTCTAAATCCACGTCATAATAGAAGCCATTTTCAATCGTTGGACCGATTGCCATTTTGACATCTGGGAATAATTGTTTGATTGCGTGACCAAGCAAGTGTGCGCAAGAGTGACGAATAATTTCTAAACCGTCTTCATCTTTTGCTGTAATAATTTCAAGGTTGGCATCTTCATTGATGATGTCACAGGCATCACGACGTTCACCGTTTACACGGCCAGCGATGGTTGCTTTGGCAAGACCGGCTCCGATATCTTGAGCCACTTCTAACACAGAAACTGGACGATCAAATTCACGTTTAGAACCGTCCGGTAAAGTAATAATAGGCATAATTTTTCCTTATACAGTGGTCGCCCATACGAAAGGCAACATGCAAATAATGATTAAAAACAAACCGCACTTTCATTCACTCCCACTATTGAGCAAACCAAGTGCGGCGGAGAATTTTAGCACTTTCCACCACACTTGTTAATATCTCGCTGAATTCTTTCCAATTAGTAAACAATGATTTTCCTTATAGTTACTTTATCTATTCAAAATTTCCGATAAAATGACCGCACTTTTGTTAGACACAAATTAAAGGAAACTCTATGAACGTATTAGTATTAAAATCAAGCATCCTTGCAGATAACTCTCAAAGCAATAAATTAGCCGATTACACCATTGAAAAATTAAAAGGTCACAACATTGTGGTACGTGATTTAGCGGCACAACCCCTTCCCCATTTTGATGCAACGGCAGCAACTGCGGTACGTGGCGAACCTAAAACAGCAGAAGAAAATGCGCTTTTAGCCTTATCAGATGAGTTAGTGGCTGAATTAAAAGCAGCAGATATCATCGTAATTGGTGCACCTATGTATAACTTAGGCATCCCAACACAACTTAAATCTTATTTTGATTTTATTGCTCGCCCTCGTGTAACTTTCCAATACACCGCAAATGGTCCTGAAGGTTTACTTCAAGGTAAAAAAGCGATTGTATTAGCAAGTTTTGGTGGCATGTATGATGAAAACAATAATGTGACAAATTACTTAAAAGCTATTTTAGGTTTTGTTGGTATTACCGATGTTCAGTTTGCTTATGCAAAAGGTATCGGATTAGGTGCTGAAGCGATTAAAAAAGCACAACGTTCAGCGAGAAATAAAATTGATGAGATCGTTGCTTCTCTCTAATCTCTGAATCTATTCCCTCTATTAAGCCATTTTGAGATATGCCTCGAAATGGTTTTTTTTCTGATTGAAAATCTCTATTTCTAATCTTGTTGGTTAAAAATTAAAAAAATATTGTAAAATTACGCCAATTTTTTGATTATTTTCTTGACTTATGCATCATGTACTAGTTTAATAGTGCAAAAGTTCAGAATACAGGATTGATTATGAAAAACACCCCTTTTATTGCGGTGACCTCTCAACCGGTTCCCTATCATGCCGACACCACCGCAATTTTTAATACACTTTGCCAACAGAACTCAAATTCTCTTCTTCTCGACTCAGCAGAAATTGGTAGCAAAAATAGCTTACAAAGTCTTATTCTAATTAATGCGGCCGTTAAAATTACTTGCTTAGGCAATCAAGTGACTTTTAGAGCGCTAAATGCGAACGGTAAACAAGTGTTAAAAGAAATTCATCCCGTATTAAGCCAACTCGGCACTGTAAGTGCGGTCAGTTTTGACAATGAATTTTCTGTGCAATTTGCACCGCTCGATAATCAATTAGATGAAGACAGTAAATTACAAGCTGCAACCATTTTTGATGGACTTCGTGTAATTTCTAACCATTATCAACATAGCAGCACGCCAGTCTTTTTAGGTGGTTTATTTGCTTATGATTTGGTGGCAAATTTTATTCCAATGCAAGGTGTTGAATTAAAAGATGATGGTATTCACTGCCCAGATTACAGTTTCTATCTCGCCGAAAATTTAATTACCATCGATCACCAAAGCCAACAAGCTACCTTAAAAAGCTTCTGTTTCAGCCAAGAAGAACAAGTGGAAGTCGCGAAAACGGCACTTTCTATTTCTCAAAAATTAAAAAATATTGATGGCGTACTTTCCATTAAAGCGGCAAGTGATGAGGTAAGCACCAACTTTGAAGATCCTGAATTTATCGGCATTGTAAAAGCATTAAAACATCAT
>CAKAQT010000083.1:0-5737 GCA_916720325.1 Parahaemophilus parainfluenzae | reverse complement strand
ATGGCAGGCGAAAATCTCGATCCCGCTGATATTATGCTATTCAATCTGCAATTTGAAGATCGTGGTGCAGTCGAGTTTGTCGAAACTGCCGATGATTGGGAACAAGAAATTGGGGTGTTAATCGATCCTGAGGCTTTTGCTGAAGTTTGGGTCGGATTAGTAAATGAGAAAGATGAAATGGATGATGTGTTTGCGAAATTCTTAATTTCACACCGAGAAGAAAATCGTGAATTCCACGTTATTTGGAAAAAATAGCACTCTTCTCACACATATCAATTTACAAACTAAAACCGGTTTAATTTAACATTAAACCGGTTTTTGCTTAACAAATGCGTGGTAAAGGTTCGTTGCGTGGTAAGTCTAATAAACGACTTTGACCGAAAAGCCCAGCTGCTCGAACTTTGCCATCAGTCGTTACCTCGCCGATTACGGCCGCATTTTCACCTAATGGATGGCGACGAAGTGCGGTCAGAATTTCAGCTGTTTTTTCTTTGTCCGCCACAATCACCAATTTGCCTTCATTGGCAAAATTTAACGCATCCAAACCAAGTAATTCACAAATACCGCGCACTTCCTGACGAATTGGTAACACTGTTTCATCAATTTGAATTCCCACTTTCTGTGCTTGTGCAAATTCGTGAAGTACTGCATTCACACCACCACGGGTCGCATCGCGTACAGCTTTCACCCCTTCAATCGGACGAATGCAATCAATAAGCGGTGCAAGCACGGCACAATCACTGCATAAATCCGTTTGAATACCGAGATTTTCGCGTAAATTCAAAATGGTTGCACCATGATCACCTAAAGTACCACTGACAATAATCTGATCACCTGGCTGAATGCGATGCACGCCCCAGTCGAGTCCGTTTGGAATAACGCCAATGCCAGCTGTATTGATAAACACTTTATCTATCGCGCCTTTTTGTACTACTTTGGTATCACCTGTTACCACTTGAATACCGGCTGACTGACAGGCTTTTGCCATCGATTGGATCAATTTTTTTAAGGTTTCTAGTGGTAAGCCTTCTTCCAAAATAAAGCCACAGGATAAATATTTTGGTACGGCACCGCATACGGCAACATCGTTAGCTGTGCCACAAACGGCGAGTTTACCAATATCTCCACCAGGGAAAAAAATCGGATCAATCACAAAACTATCGGTAGAAAATGACAATGTTCCACCTAAAGCATTTAACTCTTGTAAAGCAATACGAGCCTGATCTTCGCCTTGTGAAAGTATTGGATTATCAAATGCCTCGACAAAATAATCGCGGATCAACTCTTGCATTGTGGCACCACCATTTCCGTGTGCCATTGTAATAAAATCAGTCATTGTTTTATTCCCGTCTATATTGATAATAGGCCGCACATGCCCCTTCGGAAGACACCATCAATGCACCATAGGCATTGTCAGGATTACATTTTTTAGCAAATAATGGGCAATCCGCCGGCTTACATTTTCCGATCAGTACATCACCGCAGCGAGAATCAGGATCATCGGCAACTTGATGTGGCTGGCAAGCAAAATGCGCTTCTGCATCAAAGCATTGATAATCATCTGTCAGTTCAACACCCGATTCCGCAATTTCGCCTAATCCACGCCATTCACTGCTGGCTTTCAAGCGGAACACTTCACTGATTGCCTGTTGTGCTAACTCATTGCCATGTTGGTGTACGATACGTTTATACTGATTTTCCACTTCACAGCGTTTTTCAACAATCTGTGTCACCAACATTAAAATTGCTTGTAGGATATCTAAAGGCTCAAAACCAGTGATTACAAAAGGCTTATGGTAGGTATCACACAATTCCTGATAAGGTTCAGAACCAATCACCATGCTTACATGACCTGGTGCAAGAAAGCCGTCAATTTTGACTTGTCCTTGTGACAATAAGCTGTGTAATGTTGGGATGATAGTGATATTTTGACATACCACAAAAAAGTTTTTTACCTGCTGTTTTTTCGCTTGTTGCAAGGTAATTGCGGCACTTGGCATGGTTGTTTCAAAACCAAGTGAAAAGAATACCACTTTTTTGTCTGGGTTATTCGATGCGATATTCAACGCATCAAGTGGTGAATAAACAATACGAACATCAGCGCCTTGTGCCTTAGCTTCTAATAATGAGCCTAAACGTCCACGCACTCGCATGGCATCACCGAAAGTACAGAAAATCACTTCTGGACGACGAGCAATCTCAATACAGACATCAATTCGCCCCATCGGTAATACACATACCGGACAGCCTGGACCGTGAATAAATTCAATACTTTTCGGTAATAAACGATCAAGCCCAAATTTAAAAATGGTATGAGTATGTCCGCCGCAGACCTCCATTAGATATAACGGATTTTCTGGCGTAAAGTGCGGTTGGTTTTCCATTATTTTTTGTAGTCGCTGCAACAGACTTTTAGCCAGTTCAGGATCACGAAATTCATCAACAAACTGCATTTGATGCTCCTATCTTTCTTGCGCTTTTAACCAGTCTAGCCATTGCTGTAACCCTTCTCCACTTTGAGAAGACAACTGGATAACCTCAATTGTTGGATTCACTTGTTTCGCATAAGCAATACATTTTTCCACATCAAAATTTAAGTACGGCAGTAAATCCACTTTGTTTAAAATCATTAACTTCGAAGCCGCAAACATATGTGGATATTTTAGTGGTTTATCTTCTCCTTCTGTTACAGATAAAATCACTACTTTGGCGTGCTCACCCAAATCAAATTCTGACGGACAAACTAGGTTTCCGACATTTTCAATAAACATCAGACTATTTTCCTGTGGCTGCAATTTCACCAATGCATTACCAATCATTTGTGCATCTAAGTGACAACCTTTGCCTGTATTAACTTGAATCGCTGGCACACCGGTTTGACGAATACGATCCGCATCATTTTCTGTTTGTTGATCCCCTTCGATCACATAACAAGGATAGTCATTTTTTAATGCATTTAATGTGGTCGTCAACAAAGTTGTTTTACCTGAACCAGGACTTGAAACAAGATTAAGCGCCAAAATATGCTGATTCGCGAAAAAGCGACGATTCATATCGGCTAATTGATTGTTTGCGCCGAGAATATCTTGTTCTACTTTCAGTAATCGTTGTTGCGTTTCTTCTTGTTGCGGAATGTCTGACATGCGGAATGAGGAGTGAGAAAAATTAGGTAGTTTTGTCGCATGTTGCGCATTGGAATCATTATGAACATGCGGTAATTCACCGATTCTGACTTGGTCTGGATGGCCACAGCCACAGGTTGTACACATAAGTCACCTCAATAATGTTTCGTTTATTCTGTAAATACTTAGAATCTATGGTAATTCACATGCGTTAGAATACCATATTCTCTATCTTAAATATATTCTTTGAAGAGAGATAAATACATACTATCAAGTAGTTAGCGTATTTTATATTCAAAAGATCAGGTTAAATTTGCCAATTTAGACGTCTTGCTATTTTACGGCAATTTCTTTCACTCTAAATTCGGTGCCACTTCGACGTTGTAAACATGCACTGTGACAATGTGGACAGCAATCTTGATAGGCTTCAATCTCAACTTCCTTTTGACATTGCCAGCACCATGCAATCGCAGGTAAATGAATAAAATGTAACTGACAGTTTTCAGCAACGGTATCTTTGCGCATAATTTCAAAGCAAAATTCTACCGCACTTTGCTCGACACAAGACAGTGCCCCAATTTCTAGCCAAATATCTGTCACTTCATGGATTTCATGCTTTTTCTGTTGTTGATCAATAATTTCCATAATATTCTGACAGAGAGACATCTCATGCATGATTTTCTCCTTAAAATAAAAAAGCAGTCTGTTCCAATTCTACTCTTTTTTGATGTTTATTTTCAGCGTTTCTGTGTTTCGTTGTTCGATATTTAAACGTTGTTTGAAAAATTTTTACTGGTACTCGTACAAGAAATCATTTTAGTGGCACAAAATTAATGCCGCTATGTTGCAATAAAGTATTCATTAAATCATTATTTTGTTCAAACTGGCTACATTTGCCTTTGAGCTGAATTAAGCGAATTCTCAAGTGAGCCAATTCATGGATCCGTTTTGATACTTCTCGAATATGTCGATCTAGCAGCTCATTAATTTCTCTTTCCTGCTCTTGAGTGGCACATTGAGGATTGAGCAACATTTTGATTTCTTTCAGTGAAATATCCAAACTGCGGCAATAGCAAATAAAAGAAAGTTGTTTCAAATGCTCTTCCGTATAAACGCGAAAATTACCACTTGTTCGCTTGGCGGGTTCGATTAATCCTTGCTTTTCATAGAAACGTACGGCTTCTACCGTACAGCCAACGATATTGGCTAGCTGACCAATTTTCATTTTTTATTAAATTACACTTGACTCTGAAGTTACTTCATATTTTATACTTTATCACAGTATTCACATGTTAGAAAAGGAGAACTTCCATGAAAAAAACAGCATTACTTATCACTGCACTATTCGGTGCTTCACTCGCTAATGCACATAATGTTTGGTTGGAGCCCGTTAAGGATGTAAAAGGGCAATATGTGGTTAAATTTGGTCATGAGGAAACTGAAACCTATCCTCAAAGCAAATTAAAAGCGGTACGCCTACTTGATGCTAAAGGCCAATTGCAAAATGCCACAGTAAACTTTAAAGAAGGCGAAGCACACTTTGCTGCACCTGATGCGGCCATCGCATTTATTCGCTTTGATAATGGCGTTTGGTCAAAATTGCCAAGCGGTAAATATGTCGAAAAAACCAAACAGCAAGCACCTGAAGCTGTACTCAGTGTTAACCCAGTCAAATTCGGCAAAGCGATTTTACACTGGGATGCGCAAGCAAATAAATCACACAACATGGATTATGAATTGATCCCACAAAGTGAACCGAAAGCGGGACAACCACTCGATATTCTTGTGTTAGTAAAAGGTAAACCGGTGCAAGGCATCAAAGTGGGTTTAGGCGAAGATCACCCATTCAACTTAACCAATGAAAAAGGTATTGCACAATTCACCCCTAAAGCGGGCTATAACAAAGTCTGGGCTGAATTTGACGAGCCGGTTAAAGACAACCCTGACTATAACAAACGTAGTGTTGAATATATGCTAACTTTTGACGCGAAATAATGAAAAGAGTTGTATTTTTAACCGCACTTTTCACCTGGCTGTGCGCACCATCAGCATTGGCTCATAGTTTGCATGTTTTTGCACAATATGATGGACGCACAGTTTCCGGCAAAGCCTATTATTCCGATATGACCCCAGCGGCAGAAACCTATATGGAGATTTTGCAAGCTGGTCAGGACTCCCCTCTATTGGAAGGTAAAACGGATCGCGATGGGCAATTTGCCTATCCGATCAATACCACTGCCGAAGGTGCCATTAAAGTAGTGATAGAAGGTGAAGAAGGACATCGAGCCTCAATTGTTGCCAACAGAGTATCTGCGCAAACCACTAATAACAGTGACAATGCATTGATGTTGGTCCGCGAAGATATTTCTAAATTAAAAGACAAAATTTACCTGCACGATATTATTGGCGGTATCGGCTATATTGTTGGTATTTTTGGCTTATGGGCATTGATTAGAGCCTCAAAGATGACGCGTGCGTCGCAATCTAAGGAAAGATAATATGCATTTATCGGAAGGTGTGTTGCATACACCCGTATTGCTTGGTGGTGCAGCTGTCGCATTAGTCTGCGTAATGATTGGTCTTAAACGACTCAATTCGCAGCAATTGCCGCTAAC
>CAKAQT010000082.1:0-5755 GCA_916720325.1 Parahaemophilus parainfluenzae | reverse complement strand
AAATTCACGTTGAAACGCAATGTTATATTCCTTATAGAAATCACGAATCACGTCATAGGACACATTCAGTAGCACCGTTTTTTGTTCCGTGCTGGTATGCCATAAACAAGCTGCCAAACCGAAAGAAAGCACTGAAAATAAAGCGATTTTTTTCATTTTTACTCTCCTCCGTTATTACCCTCAATTTCGTGTGGCTAAATTTATATCGCAAAATGTTAAGTACAAAAAATAACGAAAAAGCATTTTATAGAACAAAATGAAATATAAAATCAAAAACCAAGCGTTTTCTTATTTCGCTTTGGAATATTAAATAAATTTCCGTTCTTTGCCATTATGGAAAAGAGCGGTTATTTTTTTGAACATTTCAAAACGCTTACAAAGCTTAGGTATTTATCTGTTGTGAAGGTGGGATAATGAAAACCGTATTACCAGGATTTAAACGAAGTATATTGATTACATTAGCCTGGCTCGGCTCAATGGTATTGTTGCCATTAACATTACTTGTGCTCACTGCCTGGCAGTTAAAATGGGCAGATATCGTTCAAATCATCACGAGTGAACGAGTAATCTCTTCCTTAACGCTGTCCTTTGAAATGGCGGCAATCGCGACGTTAATTAATATCGTTTTTGGCTTTTTATTGGCATGGGTTTTAGTGCGTTATGACTTTCCAGGTAAGAATCTCGTCAATGCGTTAGTGGATTTACCTTTTGCTTTACCCACTGCCGTTGCTGGTATCGCACTTGCCTCGCTTTATGCTCCGACTGGACTGATTGGGCAATGGCTAAGCCATTTAGGGATTCAACTCGCTTATACTCCAAGTGGTATTGCGATTGCTTTGATCTTTGTCAGCTTGCCTTTTACCGTTCGAGCGATTCAACCCGTATTAGCAAATCTCGATCCTAGCTATGAAGAAGCGGCTCAAATTTTAGGTGCATCCAGATTAACAACGTTGCAAAAAGTCATCATCCCAGCGGTATTGCCTGCATTAATAGGCGGTGCAGGTATGGGATTTGCGCGATCGCTTGGTGAATATGGCTCAGTCATTTTTATTGCGGGTAATGTGCCACTCGTCTCAGAAATTGCACCATTGATTATTATGTCAAAACTTGATTTGTATGACGTGCAAGGCGCATCTGTGGTTGCATTATTAATGCTTGCCATTTCATTTCTGTTGATTTTATTCATTAACTTAGCGCAATGGTCTGTTGCCAAACGCATTAGTCCAATTCGATAAGAGGTATTTATGAAAACCCAATCGTGGCAAAAATGGATCTTAATTCTGACCGCACTCAGTTTTTTTACGATCATCTTATTGCTCCCATTATTTACCGTATTCTATTCAGCCCTTGAACAAGGGATTGAGCTATTTTTTGCTGCATTAAAAGAACCAGAAGCCTTAGCGGCTATTTGGCTTACGATCAAAGTCTCGTTAATTGTATTACCTATTAACATTTTTATCGGTGTGGTTATGGCTTGGGCTATTGCTTATTTTGACTTTAAAGGGAAAAGCTTATTAACCGCACTACTCGACCTCCCCTTTTCCATTTCACCGGTGGTTGTAGGATTAATGTTCTTACTGCTGTTTGGGTTAGATGGACTTTGGGGCGCATGGCTTGCTGAACACCATATTCGTTTTATGTTTGCTACGCCAAGCATTGTTATCGTGACTTTATTCGTCACCTTTCCACTTATTGCAAAATCATTAATTCCAACCATGTCAGCACAAGGCACAAGTGAGGAACAAGCTGCGTTAATCTTAGGTGCATCTACTTGGCAACTTTTCTGGCACGTAACGCTACCAAAAATAAAATGGGCATTAATTTATGGGGTGATCCTCAGTAATGCCCGCGCCATGGGAGAATTCGGTGCGGTTAGCGTGGTATCCGGGCACATTCGCGGTCTCACCAATACCATCCCACTTTATGTGGAAATCAGCTACAACGAGTATCAGTTTGTTGCCGCATTTGCTTGTGCCAGTTTATTAGCATTAATCGCAGTGGGAACACTGGGATTGCAAAACGTAGTGAGATATGTGGAAAAGAAAAAAATCCAAGAATAACAACAGGAACACAATACATGACAATCAAAATCCAGCAACTAAACAAACACTTTGGACAGTTTCATGCGTTGAAAGATATCAATCTCAGCTTTCCGGAAAATCAGCTAACCGCCTTGCTTGGACCAAGTGGTTGTGGAAAAACAACGCTATTACGGATCATTGCCGGATTAGAATTTGCTGATAATGGACACATTTGGTTTGGTGAAAAAGAGGTGACTCAACTTTCAGCTGCTGAACGAGGTGTTGGCTTTGTGTTTCAGCATTATGCACTATTTCAAAATATGACCGTCTTTGACAATGTCGCTTTTGGCTTAACGGTGAAACCTCGTAGAGAACGTCCCTCTGCAGAAGAAATTCGCGAAAAAGTCACCGCACTTTTAAAGCTAGTAAAACTTGAATGGCTAGCCGATCGCTACCCTAATCAACTTTCTGGTGGACAAAAACAACGTATAGCCTTAGCTCGCTCCCTTGCTGTTCAACCGAAAGTCTTACTACTTGATGAACCCTTTGGTGCATTGGATGCTCAAGTTCGTAAAGAATTACGTCGTTGGCTACGAGAATTGCAACATGAACTCAATGTGACCAGTATTTTCGTTACCCATGATCAAGATGAAGCATTAGATATGTCTGATCGCATTGTGGTGATGAATAAAGGTCAAGTGGAGCAAATTGATGAGCCTAGCCAAATCTATCATGCACCACAAACCCCTTTCGTCACGCAATTTGTGGGGGATGTTAATGTGTTCCACGGACACATTGATCAAGGCAATTTAGTCATTGGTGAATTTGCTCATAATTTACAAACACATAGCAATGCGACTCATGCAGTCAATAACCAATCTGCAACGGCTTATATTCGCCCTTACGAACTGACACTTTCGCGTGAATCTCATAATGCCTTAGCGAGTGGTACGATTCGTCATATTAATGCTATTGGTTTTATCGTGAGAATTGAAGTAGAAAGTTCGCAAACTGAACAACCTATTGAAGTTATTCTTACCAAAGAAAACTATCTCAATGCGCAATATAAAATAGGTGATCAAGTTTATCTCGTGCCGGATAAATTAAATCTATTTCAAGAAATGAATATTTAGAAAAGTAAAAGTGCGGTCAAAATCGACCGCACTTTTTATATTTAAAGGAGAAAATTATTTTTTACCTAATTGTGGTAAAACCGAATCTTTACCCGCAGTTAATAAACCTACTTGAGAGTAGATACTTAATTTGCCGCGCGTATCCGCTACGTCTAAATTACGCATAGTTAATTGACCAATACGATCGATTGGATCAAATGGTGCATTTTCCACTTTTTCCATACTTAAACGTTCAGCCGCATAAGTTAAGTTTGGTGATTCAGTATTTAAGATTGAATAGTCATTACCACGACGAAGTTCTAATGTCACTTCACCAGTCACCGCACGAGCGACCCAACGTTGTGCTGTTTCACGTAACATTAACGCTTGTGGATCAAACCAACGACCTTGGTATAACAAACGGCCTAAACGTAAACCGTTGATACGATATTGTTCAATAGTATCTTCATTATGAATACCCGTTACTAAACGTTCATAAGCGATATGGAATAATGCCATTCCCGGTGCTTCATAAATACCACGTGATTTTGCTTCAATAATACGGTTTTCAATTTGGTCTGACATGCCTAAACCATGACGACCACCAATGCGATTTGCTTCTAAGAAAAGCTCCACCACGTTATCAAATGTTTTACCGTTTAATGCAACCGGCACACCTTCTTCAAAACGAACAGTCACCACTTCTGGTTTTACTTGAACATTTTCATCCCAAAATGCCACGCCCATAATTGGTTTCACAATTTTAATACCGGTGCTTAATTCTTCTAAGTCTTTCGCTTCATGAGTTGCACCTAACATATTAGAGTCAGTTGAATAGGCTTTTTCTACCGACATTTTGTAGTCAAAACCATTTGCGATTAAGAATTGTGACATTTCAAAACGACCACCCAACTCATCGATGAATTGTTGATCTAACCACGGTTTGTAAATTTTTAAATTTGGATTGGTTAATAAGCCATAACGGTAAAAACGCTCAATATCGTTACCTTTGAAAGTTGAACCATCACCCCAGATATTCACATCATCTTCTTTCATTGCTGCAACAAGCATCGTACCTGTTACCGCACGACCAAGTGGTGTGGTGTTGAAATAGGTTGCTCCACCAGTCGAAATATGGAATGCACCACATTGAATAGCCGCAATCCCTTCATGGGCTAACTGCGCACGACAATCCACTAAACGCGCATTTTCCGCACCATATTCCATTGCTTTTCTGGGAATTGCATTGTAATCATCTTCATCTGGTTGACCTAAGTTTGCTGTATAAGCATAAGGTACCGCACCTTTTTGACGCATCCAAAGTAATGCCGCACTGGTATCTAGCCCGCCTGAAAAAGCGATACCAACTTTTTGACCTTTAGGTAAATGTTGCAGAATCGTATTTGACATATTTTATTTCCTTCATTGTGGTTATGGTGAGTGAGTCTTTAAAAAGTGCGGTCAAAAATCACTGCGCTTTTCTAACATATCATCGGGATTTGGATAACGATAAGCGAAGCCTAAATCTCGACAAATTTTATCTGCCATAATGATTCGTTTCGGATCCGAATCACTACATTCAAATTGTGGTATGGATAAATCATAAAATACCGCTGCTTTTGTGTAATATTCTGCTCGAGTAGGATGAATTGGAGCACAAAGATGGTAAGTTCGTAATCCATTTGAATTCATGAGTAAGGCAGTAATAGCTTGAATGCAATCCTCTAGATACACCAAATTAACAGGCGAATAGCCCTGTTTTAAATTGTGTTTTCCTGCTAAGAATTTAACCGGATGGCGTTGTTTACCAATTAATCCTGCAAGTCGAAGAATATCGCAATGAGATATTTCTGATTGGAACAAGCACTGCTCGGCTTGTATCAGTGTTTTACCCATTTCTGTTTCAGCTGAAAGTTGAGAACTTTCATCAAATTGCCCCGAAATATCAGGAAAAACAGAAGTTGAACTGGTAAAAAGTACATGTTGTACACCTTGTTTCTTGGCTTGATTGGCTAAAAAAGCAAGATATTCACAATACTGTTGAGAAGAAAAACGGCTAGGTGGTAGGGTGATAATGAGAGCATCTACATTAAAAAGAGGGCGAATATGGTCTGGTAAACGTTTCATTTCGTCAGAAAGCGAAAAAGGATAAGTTTCAATGCCTAGCTGATGCAATTTTTGAGCATCCTCAGGGGATTGTTTTGATCCTTTTACACACCAACCAAGCTCTTTTAAGTGCAGCGCCAGCGGTAAGCCTAACCAACCTAAACCAACTATCGCAACAGATTTCATACTCTTTTATTCACAATATTTTATCCATAAAAATCCCTGCCATTCTAAAGCATAGCAGGGAGATTGTTAATGTTATTTTGTTAATAAATCCAACGCCTCTTGATATTTAGCCACTGTTTTTTCAATCACTTCTTTTGGTACTTTCGGTGCTGGCGGTTGTTTATTCCAACCACTTTGTTCTAACCAATCTCGTACAAATTGCTTATCAAATGACGGCGGATTTGTTCCTTCTTTATAAGTATCAACTGACCAAAAACGGCTAGAATCCGGTGTTAATACCTCATCCATTAAAGTGAGCGTGCCATTTTCATCTAAACCAAATTCAAATTT
>CAKAQT010000081.1:0-5784 GCA_916720325.1 Parahaemophilus parainfluenzae | reverse complement strand
GCTGAACCGGATACTATTGAAGTCAGCAGTGAGCATGCACCACAAATTCACGAAGAAAAAACAGGTTTACCAGCCGATGCCATTGAAGCCGTATTTATGATTCGTAATGAACACGGTTTACATGCTCGTCCAAGTGCGGTGCTTGTTAATGAAGTGAAAAAATACAATGCGTCTGTTGCGGTACAAAACTTAGATCGTGACAGTCAATTAGTCAGTGCGAAAAGTCTGATGAAAATTGTGGCGCTCGGTGTCGTGAAAGGTCATCGCTTACGTTTTGTGGCGAGCGGTGAAGAAGCTCAACAAGCGATTGACGGTATCGGTGCAGTCATTGAAAGCGGTTTAGGTGAAGGTAAGGAGTAAGTGATGGCAAAAGTAGCAACAATTACCTTAAATGCCGCTTACGACTTAGTCGGGCGTTTGTCACGTATTGAAATCGGCGAAGTGAATACCGTAGAAACCCTTGGTCTTTTCCCTGCCGGAAAAGGCATTAATGTTGCCAAGGTGTTGAAAGACTTGGGCGTAGATGTCGCGGTTGGTGGCTTCTTAGGTGAAGACAACGCTGGTGATTTCGAAACCCTATTTAAAAAACAAGGCTTAGAAGACAAATTTCATCGCGTAGCAGGTAAAACTCGCATTAACGTAAAAATTACGGAAACCGAAGCCGATGTGACAGACCTAAATTTCTTAGGTTATCAAATCACCCCAGAAGCTTGGCAGCAATTTACAGCAGATTCATTAGCGTATTGTCAAAACTTTGACATTGTTGCGGTTTGCGGCAGTTTACCGCGTGGTGTCAGTCCTGAATTATTTGCGGATTGGCTTAATCAGTTGCATCAAGCTGGTGTGAAAGTCGTATTAGATAGCAGTAATGCGGCACTTACAGCAGGTTTGAAAGCCCATCCTTGGTTGGTAAAACCAAATCATCGCGAATTAGAAGCGTGGATTGGGCACCCACTAAATTCTCTTGATGAAATTATTGCTGCAGCTAAAAAACTTAAAGCAGAAGGCATTGCTAACGTCATTATTTCGATGGGCGCAAACGGTTCTTTATGGCTGAGTGATCAGGCTGTGATTCAAGCTCAACCACCTAAATGTGAAAACGTGGTGAGCACTGTAGGCGCAGGCGATTCTATGGTAGCTGGCTTAATTTATGGTATTGAAAAAGGCTTATCTCAAGCGGAAACTTTAGCGTTTGCAAGTGCTGTTTCAGCCTTTGCTGTTTCGCAAAGTAACGTGGGCGTGAGCGATATCGCCTTGCTTGAGCCAATTCTGGCGAATGTCAAAATTTCTGTGATTGAAGGATAATGTAATGAATTTGTTTTTAACTCAATCTCCGCAAATTGGTGCGGCAAAAGCCTATTTACTTCGCCAAGCATTGAGCATGGCAGCGAAAAAAGCCAATCATACTGTGGTTGAACAAGCCAAAGAGGCGGATTTAGTGATTGTTTTCGGATCTACTTTGCCAAACTCTGCTGAACTTGTGGGCAAAAAAGTCTTTTTAGCCAATGAAGATGCGGTGATTGCATCACCTGAAGTAACATTGACGAATGCACTCAATCAAGCAGTGGACTATGTTCAACCGGCTCAAAGTGCGGTTGGATTTGGCGGTGTTTCTGGTGTCAAAAATATTGTCGCGGTTACAGCTTGTCCGACGGGGGTTGCGCATACCTTTATGTCTGCTGAAGCTATTGAAACCTATGCAAAAAAACAAGGTTGGCAGGTAAAAGTCGAAACGCGTGGTCAAGTGGGCGCCGGTAATGAAATTACCCCTGAAGAAGTCGCTGCAGCAGATTTAGTTTTTGTTGCAGCCGATATTGATGTGCCGTTAGATAAATTCCAAGGAAAACCGATGTATCGTACTTCGACCGGTTTAGCGTTAAAGAAAACCGCACAGGAATTCGACAAGGCATTCAAAGAAGCGAAAATTTACGAAGGTGGCGCAGCAAAATCTTCTGCGAAATCAGAAGAAAGCGGCGAGAAAAAAGGCGCCTATAAACATTTGATGACAGGTGTATCGCACATGTTGCCTTTGGTGGTTGCCGGTGGTTTGTTAATCGCGATTTCCTTCATGTTTGGTATCGAAGCCTTCAAAGATGAAACGATTTTCCATGGTATTCCAAAAGCCTTAATGGATATCGGCGGCGGTGCAGCATTCCATCTGATGATTGCAGTATTTGCCGGCTATGTGGCCTTTTCTATCGCAGACCGTCCGGGGCTTGCGGTAGGTCTTATTGGCGGTATGTTAGCCACCACAGCGGGAGCAGGAATTTTAGGTGGTATTATCGCTGGTTTCTTAGCGGGTTATGTGGTGAAAGGATTAAATGCCACTATTAAATTGCCGGCAAGTTTAACTTCTTTAAAACCGATTTTAATTCTCCCGCTCTTTGGTACCTTGATTGTTGGCCTTGCTATGATTTATGTGATCAACCCACCGGTTTCACAAATTATGACGACCTTAAGTGATTGGTTAAAATCCATGGGGGAAGTCAATGCGATGGTCTTAGGTGCGATTATCGGTGCCATGATGTGTATTGATATGGGTGGCCCAGTAAACAAAGCAGCTTATACGTTCTCTGTGGGAATGTTGGCCTCTCAAGTTCACACCCCAATGGCCGCTGCTATGGCAGCCGGTATGGTGCCGCCAATTGGTATGGCGATTGCTACTTGGATTGCTCGCAGTAAATTTACCAGTAATCAACGTGATGCAGGTAAAGCCTCTTTTGTTTTAGGGTTGTGCTTTATCTCTGAAGGGGCATTGCCGTTTGTGGCTGCTGATCCATTGCGTGTTATTATTAGCTCGGTGATTGGTGGAGCAACTGCCGGTGCGATTTCAATGGCATTAAATATTTCTCTGCAAGCACCACATGGTGGTTTATTTGTGATTCCGTTTGTTTCAGAACCATTACTCTACTTAGGTGCAATTGCAACGGGGGCATTATTAACCGGTGTGGTTTACGCGGTGATTAAACCAAAGACGACAGAATAGCCAATTCTTTGATTAAAAAAGTGCGGTAATTTTTAACCGCACTTTTCATTTATCAGGTATAATTACAATGATTTAGGGAGAAATTATGGATAAATACAATAAACTCCGCATTGAATGGGATTGTCGCCGAGGTATGCTTGAGTTGGATAAAATCATCATGCCTTTTTATAAAGCGCATTTTGACCAACTGACTGACGACAAAAAAGATATTTTTATTCGTTTACTTGCCGCCACGGATTTACAACTTTTTTCGTGGTTTTTTAATGGCAGTCAATCAGACGATGCTGAAGTACAAGCGATGGTTGAATATATCCAAGATGTGCAGAAAACGAATGTCCGTTAATTTTTTTGAAATTTTTTATACATAAGGAACTTTTCAATTTTAACTCTGTCTGATAAAGCAACAATAGCTTGCTGTCTTGAATATATGAAGGCGTGTTAGACGTAGCATAGGAGATATATGGCTGAACAGCTAACAGATCAGGCTTTGGTAGAAAGAGTGCAGCAAGGCGATAAAAAAGCCTTTAATTTATTGGTTTCTCGTTATCAAAATAAAGTAGCCGGACTTTTAACCCGCTACATTTCTCATAACGACATTCCAGATGTTGTACAAGAATCCTTTATTAAGGCCTATCGTTCCATTGAATCCTTTCGGGGCGATAGTGCATTCTACACTTGGCTATATCGAATTGCCGTTAATACGGCAAAGAATTACTTAACGGCACAGGGGCGCCGTCCACCGAGCGAAGATATTTTGGCTGAAGATGCCGAAAGCTACGATGTGGGAACCCATCTACGTGATGTAGATACCCCTGAAAATGAAATGTTATCTAGCGAATTAGAAAAAGTGGTATTTGATACCATTCACAGTTTGCCAGAAGATTTAAGAACCGCGATTACCTTGCGTGAGCTTGAAGGGTTAAGTTACGAAGAAATCGCAGAAATAATGGATTGCCCAGTAGGCACTGTACGTTCTCGCATTTTCCGTGCTCGGGAAGTGATTGAGAACAAAATACAACCGCTTATGCAACGTTAAAATAAAGTCGGAGTTTATAAAATGCAAAAAGAGTTACTTTCAGCCTATATGGATGGAGAAGAAGTCAGTGCCGAGTTGACGGAACAACTTTGTCAGGATAAAGATTCACAAGAGTCTTGGGCGGCGTATCACACAGTAAGAGCAGTTATGCGTAAAGAGTCACCAGTATTATTAGGTGCTGATTTTACCGCGAAAATGGCTGATTTAATTGAATTAGAAGAAGTAAAACATGTTGAGATTACTGTTTCTCAACCAACACCAGAAGAAGCAGACAGCTTACCATTCGTGCAAAAATTAAAAGCATTCTTTGCACCAATGACACAAATTGCGGTGGCTGCAGGTGTGTGTTTAGTGGCAGTAGTAGGTGTGCAATCATTTAATGCGAAAAGCACGTCGGTTACACCAGAAAACCCTGTTTTACAAACCTTACCATTTAACAGTTCAGTTCAAGAAGTAAGTTACAACGCTCCGACCAAAGATGTAGCCACTTCGGAACAGGTTGAACAAAAAAATCGCCGTATTGGTACGATGTTACAAAACTATGAATTACAGCGTCGTATGCATGCAGACAGCTTAAATGTGGGTAGCAACCAAGCGAAATAATTACAGCAATTAATCGATAATTCACCACCTTAGGCGTGGTGAATTTTTTTATGGATCAATTGATTTATTTATGAAAAAAACGTTTCTCAAATTAACCGCACTTTTAGGCTTATTCTTATTGCCTTTTACGGCATTTGCAGAAGAGCCAATCCAGTCATTAAATAAAATGTCGCAAGCCATGCGAGATTTAAATTATGAGATTGCTTTTGTGCAAACTACACCAACGAATATGGACTCGTTCCGCTATCGCCATATTAAGCAAGGGCAAAAAGTGTATGCACAGTTGGTGACATTAGATGGTGAGCAACAAGAGATCATCCAGCGCGGTAATTTAGTCAGCTATTTCCAGCCAGGTTCACGCGCTTTCACGATTAACAGTGGTGAGATTGTGGATGCACTTCCGGCAGTGATTCGTACTGATTTTAGCAAGCTGAGTCAGAATTATGATTTTATTAAGCTTGGAAAAGACCGAATTGCAGGTCGATTTGTTGATACCATTCGTATTGTGCCAAAAGACGATTTTCGCTATCAATATCTCGTTTTCTTAGATGAAGAAAATGGTTTGTTATTGCGTGGCGATATGCTTGATCGAGAAGGCAAGTTACTTGATCAATTCCGTGTGGTGACGTTATATATCGATGATCGTCTACGTGGTTTGACAGATTACCTTAATAAGGTATCAGTGCCACCACTTTTAAGTGAAGGGAAACAAGAGTCATCGCTTTCAATCAATTGGAAAACTGATTGGTTACCACAAGGGTTTGATTTAATTCGTCAAAATCAAGATGTGATGGATGGTGAAGTGATTGAAAATGCGTTATTTAGTGATGGTCTTTTCACTTTCACGCTTTATGTTAACAAAGCTGACAGTACCGATGCAAAAGAAAACACATGGAAACAAGGGGCTTACACGATTTACAGTGAAGTCATGGGCGATAAAGAAATAACCTTTATCGGGCAGCTTCCAATTGCCGCAGCGAAACGAATTGTACAAGGTGTAACATTCCTAAAATAATTCAGTAGCAGTGAGAAAGTTGCTATTTTGTTTCCCCTTGCTATACTTTCTTCACCTAATGGATTTTGATAGCTAAACCCCGTCCTGCGGGGTTTTGTTTTATCAAGTGCGGTCATTTTTCTTAAGGTTTTTACAATGAATAAT
>CAKAQT010000080.1:0-5816 GCA_916720325.1 Parahaemophilus parainfluenzae | reverse complement strand
GTGCATTCCAATTAGTGGCGCAGTTGCAATCGTTAGATATTCTTCGCATTATGGCGGATGCCACCAACGTGTTGGCGGAAGGTGAAGTGCAACAATTGATGAACGTGAACGATCCCGATACCACTGAAGAAAGCTATATGCGCGTGATTTATAGTAAAACGGCACGATTATTTGAAGTAGCGGCGCAATCTGTTGCGATTGTTGCAGGTGCTGAAAAATCAATTGAAACCGCATTTCAAGAATATGGTCGCTATCTCGGTACCGCATTCCAATTAGTAGATGACGTGCTAGATTACAGTGCGAATGCAGCTGCATTAGGTAAAAATGTGGGTGATGACCTCGCTGAAGGTAAGCCTACTCTTCCTTTATTACACGCAATGCGTCACGGCAATCCACAACAAGCCGCGCTTATTCGCGAAGCCATTGAACAAGGCGGAAAACGTGATGCGATCGATGAAGTGCTTGCGATTATGGCTGAACATAAATCCCTTGATTATGCGATGGATCGTGCTAAACAAGAAGCCAAAAAAGCGGTTGATGCCATTGCCTTATTACCTGAAAGCGAATACAAAAAAGCCTTAATTTCACTGGCTTATTTATCGGTAGACCGAACTTATTAATATGACTGAAGAACAAATTCAACCGCAAAGTGCGGTCGATTCTCAACCTAAATTTCAAAAACCACGTAAACAAAAAGTGCGCAAGGATCCCAATGCGCCTTTTATTCGTGAAAAACTCGAATTACCCGAAGGGCATAATAAGCTACTTCTCCACTCTTGCTGTGCGCCTTGTTCGGGTGAAGTGATGGAAGCCATTTTGGCCTCAGGTATTGAGTTTACGATTTATTTTTACAACCCGAATATTCATCCATTAAAAGAATATTTAATTCGTAAAGAAGAAAACATCCGCTTTGCCCAAAAATTTGGAATTCCGTTTATTGATGCAGACTACGATCGCCAACAATGGTTTGATCGCGCAAAAGGTATGGAATGGGAACCTGAACGTGGCATTCGCTGTACCATGTGTTTTGATATGCGTTTTGAAAAAGCCGCTGAATATGCTCATGAACATGGTTTCCCTGTATTTACTAGCTGCCTTGGTATTTCTCGTTGGAAAGACATGGATCAAATTAATGGTTGTGGTCACCGTGCGGCTGAAAAATATGATGATGTGATTTATTGGGATTACAACTGGCGTAAAGCAGGTGGATCGCAACGCATGATCGAAATCAGTAAGCGTGAACGTTTTTATCAACAGGAATATTGTGGCTGTGTTTATTCTTTACGAGACAGCAATAAATGGCGTGAAGAAACAGGGCGACAAAAAATTGAAATTGGTAAACTCTATTACACGCCAGATTAAAAAACACATAAAAAAGAACCGCACTTTCAACATGCGGTTCTTTTTTATTTAATCGACGATGGTACGCCCACCTAATGCATTCTCTAAAGAATGATCTAACTGCTGAATTCGCGTACATAACACGTTTTCAATCTGGGCATTTTTATTCTTTTCTTGGGTTAATTCAAAACTTAAATTCAAGGCAACAATAGAAAGCACACGGTCTAATTGCAATAAACCTGTACGCTCTTTCATTTCAGACACTTGAAGATCTAAATTACGCGCCGCTTGACGCAAAATCTCTTCTTGTTCGGCAGGGACATTCAAGCGCAGCACTTGCCCTAATACAACAACTTCAACCAGTTTTAATGACATGTTATTCCCTTATGTTGAATGCTCAAGTGTTCCTATTATGCCACAGCCAAATGCCTTCGTCATAATTTTTACGTTTAATTGACCGCACTTTATCCGTTCGCCCCATTTCGCAATTTACGCTATAATGCGACACTTTTCATTATTTTTGAACGGAATATTTATGCCAACTATCGCTCCTAATCCATTAGTCCTAGTGGACGGTTCATCTTATTTATATCGTGCTTTTCATGCTTTTCCGCCACTCACCAATTCAGCCGGCGAGCCGACTGGTGCCATGTACGGTGTGCTAAACATGCTCAAAAGCCTGATTTCGCAAGTGCAACCGAGCCATATTGCGGTAGTCTTTGATGCAAAAGGCAAAACTTTCCGTGATGAAATGTTTGAACAATATAAATCCCATCGCCCACCGATGCCAGACGATCTACGCAAACAAATTCAACCGTTACACGATATTATCCGCGCCCTTGGCATTCCTCTTTTAGTCATTGAAGGTGTTGAAGCTGATGATGTCATTGGTACCTTAGCGGTAGCGGCTTCTAAAGCCAATCAAAAAGTCTTGATCAGCACCGGCGATAAAGACATGGCGCAGCTAGTAGATGACAACATTATGTTGATCAACACCATGAATAATACCTTATTAGATCGCGATGCTGTGATTGAAAAATACGGTATTCCACCAGAACTCATCATTGATTACTTAGCGCTAATGGGCGATAGCGCCGATAATATTCCAGGCGTGGCGGGTGTCGGTGAAAAAACCGCACTTGGTCTCTTGCAAGGTATCGGCAGCATGGCAGAAATTTATGCCAACTTAGACAAAGTGGCTGAATTGCCAATTCGTGGGGCAAAAAAATTAGGGGATAAATTATTGGCGGAAAAAGAAATGGCGGATTTATCCTATCGCCTTGCCACCATTAAAACCGATGTCGCTCTCGATATCACTCCGGAGCAACTTACCCTTGGTGCAAGCAATAACGATCAACTTACCGAATATTTCGGCCGTTATGAATTTAAACGTTGGCTCAATGAAGTGATGAATGGCGCTGATTCCATTACCAATAACAACGAACAACCGACTAAAATTAATCACTATCAAGCTACGCCTGCCCTCGCTCAAGACAATAGCGATGAAGCATTGCCGGCAATTCAAATTGATCGCAGCCGTTATGAAACCTTGCTCACTGCAGCAGATTTAAATCGTTGGGTGGAAAAACTCAACCAGGCCAAACTTTTTGCCCTAGATACAGAAACCGATAATTTAGATTATATGGCTGCCAACTTAGTGGGGATTTCCTTTGCGTTAGAAAACGGTGAAGCCGCTTACTTACCGCTGCAATTAGATTATTTAAGTGCACCAAAAACCCTTGAAAAAACAACCGCACTTACTCTGTTAAAACCAATTTTAGAAAATCCAGCCATTCAAAAAGTCGGGCAAAACTTCAAGTACGACCTCACTATTTTCGCCCGTAATGGCATCGATGTGCAAGGTGTGGCTTTCGATACTATGCTCGAATCCTACGTTCTTAATAGCACGGGGCGTCATAATATGGACGATCTGGCGAAACGTTATTTAGGGCATCAAACAATCACTTTTGAAGAGATTGCAGGCAAAGGTAAAAATCAGCTGACTTTTAACCAAATTCCGTTGGAAAAAGCCGCCGAGTACGCGGCAGAAGATGCTGATGTGACAATGAAGCTGCAACAAGTGCTATGGGAAAAACTCTCTAAAGAACCCACTCTGGAAAAACTCTTTAAAGAAATGGAATTGCCGTTGTTAGGCGTACTTTCCCGTATGGAACGTCGTGGTGTCTTAATTGATAGCGATGCGCTATTCCTACAATCTAACGAAATCGCTAACCGTTTAAGTGAATTAGAAGAACAGGCCTATGTCTTGGCGGGGCAGCCATTTAATTTGGCCTCAACCAAACAATTACAGGAAATTTTGTTTGATAAATTAGGTTTGCCGGTTATTCAAAAAACACCAAAAGGCGCGCCATCCACCAACGAGGAAGTATTGGAGGAACTGGCATTTAGTCATGAATTACCGAAAGTGTTGGTAGAACATCGTGGTCTCAGCAAACTAAAATCCACCTACACTGATAAATTGCCGCAAATGGTAAATCCACAAACGGGTCGAGTGCATACTTCCTACCATCAAGCGGTGACAGCCACCGGTCGTCTTTCATCAAGTGATCCGAATCTACAAAACATTCCGATTCGTAATGAAGAAGGCCGTCGTATTCGTCAGGCATTTATTGCGCGCGAAGGCTTTACTGTCGTCGCTGCCGACTATTCGCAAATCGAGCTGCGCATTATGGCGCACCTATCACAGGATCAGGGCTTAATTAACGCCTTTACCCAAGGCAAAGATATTCACCGCTCTACCGCAGCAGAAATCTTTGGTGTCGCACTGGATGAAGTAACGTCCGAACAACGCCGCAATGCCAAGGCAATTAACTTCGGTTTAATTTACGGTATGTCAGCCTTTGGCTTATCGCGTCAACTCGGTATTGGCCGTGCCGATGCCCAGAGCTATATGGATTTGTATTTCAAACGCTATCCGGGCGTACAAACTTTTATGCATGATATTCGTGAAAAAGCCAAAGCCCAAGGCTATGTGGAAACCCTATTCGGCCGTCGTTTATATCTGCCGGATATCAACTCCTCTAACGGTATGCGCCGTAAAGCTGCCGAACGTGTAGCAATCAATGCGCCAATGCAAGGCACCGCCGCAGATATTATTAAACGAGCCATGATTCAATTGGATCAAAAACTACAAAACGATCCCGATATTGCGATGATTATGCAGGTGCACGATGAATTGGTGTTTGAAGTGCGGTCAGAAAAAGTCGCGTTTTATAGCGAGCTCATCAAAACACACATGGAAAGCGCGGCTGATTTAGTGGTGCCATTGATTGTAGATGTGGGGCAAGGCACTAACTGGGATGAGGCTCACTAACAAATTTAGTCATGAATAAAGTTATTAGAAGTCACCTATTTACGGCTGAACGCGCTTGGGGAGCCCTTGATATTACCAATATGAATGGCATTTCCGTGCGTCTGCACTGGACAGATAAACCTTACAAATGGCATATCAATGACGGTGAAGAAGTCTTTGCTGTCATGGATGGTACGGTGGAAATGCGCTACAAAGAAGAGGGCCAAGAGAAAACCGTATTGCTCCATACAGGTGATATTTTTTATGCGGGTATCGGTACCGAACATGTTGCTCATCCACAAGGCGAAGCGCGCATATTAGTCATAGAGAAAGAAGACAGCATTTAACAGACTTAAAAAGAATTTTATGAATCAAGAAAGACTCAACGAAATCGAAAAACCATTACTTCACCTTGTGGAACGTGATGTGGTTCCCGCACTTGGCTGTACTGAACCTATCTCTTTAGCGCTTGCCGCAGCAACAGCGGCCAAATATTTAGGTAAAACACCTGAACGTATTGAAGCCAAGGTGTCGCCAAACTTAATGAAAAATGGTTTAGGTGTTGCGGTACCGGGAACAGGCATGGTGGGTTTACCTATTGCCGCGGCAATTGGTGCTTTAGGCGGTGATCCTGAGGGTGAGTTGGAAGTGTTAAAACACATCACACCCGAGCAAGTATCCCAAGCCAAGGCGATGCTTGATAAAAAGCTCGTTAATGTGGATATTCATCAAACCGATCATATTTTATATTCGGAAGCTGTGTTGTTTGCGGATAATGACTGGGTGAAAGTAGCGATTCAAGATCAACACACCAACATCATTTTGATTGAAAAAAATGGCGAGATCATTTTTGAGAAAGAACACGATGAATGCGCTGATTGCGACCCTTATGATATTTTCAAACAGGTGAGCGCACGTGAAATCTTTGAATTTTCTTGCGAAGTAGAGCTCGATAAAATCCGCTTTATAGGACAAGCTGCCGCGCTCAACCGAGCTTTGTCTGACGAAGGATTACGCGAAAATTACGGTTTGCACATTGGCAGAACATTACGCAAACAAGTTGGTAGTGGCTTAATGTCAGATGATTTACTCAGCAAAATCATGATTGAAACCACTGCAGCCTCCGATGCGCGTATGGGCGGGGCTACATTGCCAGCAATGA
>CAKAQT010000079.1:0-5829 GCA_916720325.1 Parahaemophilus parainfluenzae | reverse complement strand
GTGTTATCTGAACAATTAGGCGATCTTTCTTTTGAAGATGTTGCACGTTTAGAAAAACTTTTAGCGCGTGCTAATTTGCCGACTGTTTCGCCTGATACCATGCAGCCAGACGATTATTTACCGCACATGATGCGTGATAAAAAAGTGTTGGCAGGCAAGTTGCGTCTTGTGTTGCTAAAAGCGCTTGGTCAAGCCTACGTGGCGACTGATACTGACAAATCTCTTGTGCTAAACGCCATTGAGCGTTGCACACAACATGACTAACTGTCATTGCTCTCATGTTGCGTCCAAAAAATAACAAAACGAAACCTCGAATTAAACACCGCCCGTTTTTAAAATGGGCGGGCGGTAAATTTCGTTTAACGGACGATCTCAACCGAGTCTTCCCAAAAAGAAAACAGTGTTTGATTGAACCCTTTGTTGGCGCGGGCGCTGTTTTTTTAAATTCCCATTTTGAACGTTATATTTTGGCGGATATTAATCCTGATTTAATTAACTTGTTTAATATCGTCAAAGAAAATGTAGATGCCTATATTGAGGCTTGTAAGCCAATTTTCTTCGCTGAGAATGCGAATACAGCCGACTATTATTACGCACAGCGAGATGCCTTTAATCAATCAACCGATCCTTTCGTGCGTTCGGTGTTGTTCCTTTATTTGAACCGTTTTGGGTTTAACGGCTTGTGCCGTTATAACAGTAAAAATGAGTTCAATGTGCCCTTTGGCGCTTATAAAACTCATTATTTCCCAGAAGATGAATTACGCTATTTCGCCCATAAAGCGCAAAGTGCGGTCTTTTTATGTGCCGATTTTCAACAAACGTTTGAATTAGCGGATAAACACAGCGTGATCTATTGTGATCCGCCTTATGCACCGCTTGCGCAAGATACCAATTTTACTGGATATGCAGGGAATGCTTTTGGACTTGAACATCAAAAGAATTTAGCGGAATGCGCAAAGAAAGCGCAAAAAGAAAAGCAAATTTCTGTTGTGATTTCTAACCACGATACGAAATTTACGCGTGAGATTTATAAAGGGGCAAAATTCAAACGCGTTAAAGTACAGCGCTCAATTAGCCAATCTTCAGAAAAACGAGTTAAAGTAAAAGAATTAATCGCCATCTTTAAAGGTTAGTTTAGCAGGTTAATTCTGGATTGATTTTAATCTCAAAGCCTTTTACTTCGGGATAAGTCGGTTGAATTGCGGCGAGTAATTCGCTTTGTCGAAATAAAATCCCTTGGCGAACGACCGCACTTTTAACTTCGATAAAGAGTTTCCCATTCGTAATGGAGCCTAAACGAAAAAGTCCTTTAAATTCTTGAGGAAAAAGGCGGCTGATGTTTTGGTTCAGTTCATTCAACATTAACCCTTTCTGCATGATTTTGGCAAATTGAGATCCTTCTAGCACATCAATAATATTCATGGCTTTTTGATAACGCTCATGCTTGTTTTCCACAAAAATACCCCAATAATGACTTTACGTTGAATTTCCGATACAATACACACAAATTTTGTCAGAGACAATAAGATGATGAAATCAAACAAAGGTAAAACAAATTTCTGGTCGCAGTTGCTGTTAAGCATGATTGCGATTTTTGCTTTACCTGTTGCTCAGGGATTAGAAGCACCGCCTTCATCAAATATGAGTGGCGAAAATTACCAAACATCATCTGAACAACATATGTTGATTGCAGTGCGTGAAATTCATCAAGCATTGCAGGTTCAACCTCAACCAACAAATCACAAAACCCATTCCAATCAAAAACACGAAAAAATTCAACCGCACTTTATTGCGGCAGAGTTTCCTGTTTTTGCCCCTATTCGTGCCGGCCCAGCCATCATTTAATTTTCTTTTATCTTTGAACGAACCGATTTTTTAATCGGATGATCCTTTTTATTTTTTATTTGAAAGAGAAATTATGAGTTTTTTAACAAAAATTTTTGGCAGCCGTAACGAACGTATTTTACGCAGATTAAGAAAACAAGTTGCGAAAATCAACAAAATGGAGCCGGCTTTTGAAGCATTAAGTGATGATGAATTAAGAGCAAAAACAGAAGAATTCCGTAGCCGTTTAGCTAATGGTGAAACTTTACAACAACTTTTACCTGAAGCGTTTGCTACCGTGCGTGAAGCGGGTAAACGTGTACTCGGTATGCGCCATTTCGATGTGCAATTAATCGGTGGTATGGTGCTCACCAATCGTTGTATCGCAGAGATGCGTACGGGTGAAGGTAAAACCTTAACTGCAACCTTGCCTTGTTATTTGATGGCATTGGAAGGTAAAGGCGTACACGTTGTGACAGTGAATGATTACTTAGCACGTCGAGACGCGGAAACTAATCGCCCATTATTTGAATTCTTAGGTATGACTGTTGGGGTGAATATCCCTGGTTTACCGCCTGAAGCAAAACGTGAAGCTTATGCGGCAGATATTACATACGCGACAAACAGCGAGCTAGGTTTTGATTACCTTCGTGATAACTTAGCGCATTCCAAAGAAGAACGTTTCCAACGTCATTTAGGCTATGCCTTAGTGGATGAGGTGGACTCTATCTTAATCGATGAAGCGCGTACGCCATTGATTATTTCTGGTCAAGCGGAAGACAGTTCAGAGCTTTATATTGCGGTAAATAAATTAATTCCGAATTTAATTAAGCAAGAAAAAGAAGACACGGAAGAATATACCGGTGAAGGCGACTACACCTTAGATCTTAAAACCAAACAGGCGTATTTGACTGAACGCGGTCAAGAAAAAGTAGAGAATTGGTTAATCGAACAAGGTTTAATGCCAGAAGGTGATTCCCTTTATTCACCAGCGCGTATTGTGTTGTTACACCATGTTATGGCGGCATTACGTGCAAACACCTTATTTGAGCGTGATGTAGACTATATCGTGAAAGATGGCGAGATCGTGATCGTCGATGAACATACTGGTCGTACTATGGCGGGTCGTCGTTGGTCTGATGGTTTACACCAAGCGATCGAAGCGAAAGAAGGCGTAGAAATTAAGAGCGAAAACCAAACTGTTGCGTCGATTTCTTACCAAAACTACTTCCGTCTTTATGACAAATTAGCGGGTATGACTGGTACAGCAGATACCGAAGCCTTTGAATTCCAACAAATTTATGGTTTGGAAACTGTCGTTATCCCAACCAACCGTCCAATGATTCGTGATGATCGTACGGACGTCATGTTTGAGAATGAAGAATACAAATTCAATGCAATTATTGAAGATATCAAAGACTGTGTCGCTCGCAATCAACCTGTTCTTGTGGGTACTGTATCCGTTGAAAAATCTGAAATGCTTTCTAAAGCGTTAGATAAAGCGGGCATCAAACACAACGTATTGAATGCAAAATTCCACGCACAAGAAGCGGAAATTGTTGCGGAAGCAGGGGCACCAGGTGCAGTAACCATTGCAACCAACATGGCGGGTCGTGGTACCGATATTATCCTCGGTGGTAACTGGAAAGCAAAAGCTGCAAAATTAGAGAACCCAACTCCAGAGCAAATTGAGGCACTTAAAGCTGAGTGGGAGAAAAATCACGAGATCGTGATGCAAGCCGGTGGTTTACACATTATCGGGACAGAACGTCACGAATCACGCCGTATTGATAACCAGTTGCGTGGTCGTTCAGGTCGTCAAGGTGACCCAGGTTCTTCACGTTTCTACCTTTCTTTAGAAGATGGCTTAATGCGTATTTATCTGAATGAAGGTAAATTAAATATGATGCGTAAAGCCTTCACTCAACCAGGTGAAGCGATGGAGTCTAAACTTTTAGCTAAAGTGATTGCATCAGCGCAAGCGAAAGTAGAAGCCTTCCACTTTGATGGTCGTAAAAACTTGCTTGAATATGATGATGTGGCTAATGACCAACGTCACGCAATTTACGAACAACGTAATTACTTGCTCGATAACGATGATATTTCAGAGACGATCAAAGCAATTCGCAGCGATGTATTTAATGATGTGATTGACCAATATATTCCACCACAATCGTTGGAAGAACAATGGGATATTAAAGGCTTAGAAGAGCGTTTAGCGCAAGAGTTTGGTCTTGAGTTACCAATTGAACATTGGTTGGAAGAAAATAACAATCTTCATGAAGAAAACTTGCGTGAGCGCATTATTCAAGAAGCCGAAGATGAATACAAAGCGAAAGAAGCGCTTGCGGGTGAAGAAACCATGCGTCATTTCGAAAAAGGTGTGATGTTACAAACTCTTGATGAGCTTTGGAAAGAGCACTTGGCGGCAATGGACTATTTACGTCAAGGTATCCATTTACGTGGTTATGCGCAAAAAGATCCAAAACAAGAGTACAAAAAAGAATCTTTCCGTATGTTTACTGAAATGTTGGATTCTTTAAAACATCATGTGATTACGACACTTACTCGAGTGAAAGTCCGTACGCAGGAAGAGATGGAAGAAGCGGAACGTGCACGTCAGGAAATGGCTGAACGTGAAGCATTAACACATCAACCTGTAGATGAAAATACAGAGCAAGCTCAAAGCGAGGACTATTCTGATCGCCATATTGGACGTAATGAACCTTGTCCTTGTGGGTCAGGTAAAAAATACAAGCATTGTCACGGCAGTAAAGCCCGATATGCTTAGTTAAGGTAAAGAGCGGTTAAATTTTTGCGTGTTTAAAACACCGCTAAAAATGACCGCTCTTTCTACTTTTGAGATAAGGAAAGACGATGAGTAAGCCTATCATTCAAGTTGCGGCAGGGATTATTCGTAATGAATTTGGGCAGCTATATTTGACCCAACGCTTAGAAGGGCAAGATTTTGCGCAAGCATTAGAATTTCCAGGTGGCAAAGTTGATGCAGGTGAAACACCTGAAGAAGCGTTAAAAAGAGAATTGGAAGAAGAGATTGGCATTCACATTTTAAATGCTGAGCTGTACGAACGTTTTCAATTTGAATATCCAACCAAAATTTTAGATTTTAGTTTTTATCTGGTCACTGAATGGATTGGCGAGCCGTTTGGTCGAGAAGGTCAGGAAGGTTTTTGGCTTGAACAAAGTGAGCTTGATGCAGGGCAATTCCCCCCAGCCAATTTAAAGCTGATTCAGCGTTTAGTGGCTGAAAGTGTCAAATAACATTTAATCAAATTTATTTATTATGATTCCAAGTATTTTTCTGAGTTTATTTTTTATTGCGACGGTGATTTTTATCGTCAATTCGCACTATCGTTGGACATATTTTTTTGCGATTGCATTATTCGTCTTATTGTTTAGCTCAATGTTTGCGATAACCGGTCAATGGCAACGCGGATTGAATTTTGCGTCCGTACTTTTTGTGGTGTTGATGCTATTCCATCGAATGAAAATTCATTACTACAAGCAACCTTTACTCATTTCAGATTTTTGGCTTGTGACAGACTGGCGAAATTGGGAAACCCTCTTACATTATAAAGGGGCCATTTTCGGTGTATTAGGGCTATTAGGCCTACTTGGCTATGCAGTCTTCGGTTGGTCAGATGTAGAAAGTGCCTCAACTGGATTTCGTGTATTTGCAGCAATACTTGCAGCAACGAGTTTTGGTTTAATATGGCATTATTCTAAAGATCCAGATGCAACAAAAGTCTGGTTAGACTCATTGCCGGATGATGGTCGAGATGTTTTCTTAAACCTGCCTATGTCTTGTCGTGGTGTATTCTTTAAAGTGCCAGAATTTGAAGGTAATAGCCAAAAATTTAAAGAAAAAATGACCGCACTTTTAAATGAAAAGGCTGAGAGTAAAACTGAAAGTGCAGAAAAGCCCGACATTGTGGTGTGTCTACAAGAATCAACCTTGAATCCTCATCAATTTGATTTTGATGC
>CAKAQT010000078.1:0-5862 GCA_916720325.1 Parahaemophilus parainfluenzae | reverse complement strand
TAAGCCTCATTCCTGTTGCCGTTGACTGGTTTGCAGGTGGTCAACGTGGTGATGCAAATTATGCGACACCAGAAAATTTAATGATGGCGAGCTTTGTATTAGTCATCGTTGTTGCACTCGTACAATGGGGTAAAGGCATTTTCTCTGCAGCCGCCATCGTTATTGGGATGATGACTGGTTATATCGTCTGTTTAGCGATGGGCTGGGTGAGCTTTGAAGGTGTAAAACAAGCACAAACTTTTGCGATTCCACAACCTCTACACTTTGGTTTAGCCTTCCCTATTTCAGGCATTATCGGTATGTCTATCGCCTATTTAGTGACGATCGTTGAATCAAGCGGTAACTTCTTAGCACTAGGTAATGCCACCAAAACCGAAATCACTGGCAGACATTTACGCGGCGGGGTTTTAGCCGATGGTTTAGGATCAGCCTTAGCCGCCATTATGTCCACTACACCATTCTCATCATTCTCACAAAACATTGGTGTCATTTCTCTAACTGGCGTGGCAAGTCGTCACGTGGTTGCGCTAACCGGTGTGCTTCTAGCACTAGCGGGCTTATTCCCTGTATTCGGTGCATTAATTGTATCAATTCCATTACCAGTATTAGGCGGTGCAGGCTTAATGATGTTCGCGATGATTATCGCCGCGGGTATCCAAATGTTAGATAAAGTGGCACGTAGCAAACGTAATGGTTTAATCATCGCCATTTCTATTGGTTGTGGCTTAGCCGTGACGACTCGTCCAGAATTGCTTGATAAATTACCGCACTTTTTCAAAGAAGTGCTCGGTTCAGGCATTACCGTAGGCTCATTACTTGCCTTAATTCTCAACCTCGTGCTTCCAGAAGATAAAGTGGAAGAAACAAAAGAATAAAAATAGATAGCGAATAAGGGCAGATTAACACTGCCCTTTTCTTTTCCTGTAAAACATTTCTAAAACTGACCGCACTTTGTTAAAATCAGGCATCATTTTCCATTTATGAAGGAATAAAAATGGCAGATTTACCTTTCTTCGTTGAGCTCAACGAACAAAATCTTACTGAAACGTTGCAACGTTCTGTTGAAACGCCACTTGTCATTAACTTTTATGCGCCAAGCCATAAAGAATCAGCTGATTTTGCAACAGTCCTACAACGTGTTGCAGAACAACACCAAGGACAATTTATCCTCGGCTTAGTCAATTGTGAAACAGAGCAAATGATTGCTGCTCAATTTCGTATTCAAGCATTGCCTACGACCTATCTTTTCAAAGAAGCTCAAGCAATAGATGCGTTCCCTGGTGCATTAGATGAAGCCAGCTTATTGCAACGTTTGAGTGCGATTTTGCCAAAAGAAGAAGATTTAAAATTCCAAAAAGCCTTAGATTTTTTACAAGTGGAAGATTACAACGCCGCCCTTCCATTACTGAAAGAGGCTTGGGAGCTTTCAGATAAGAAAAATAGCGATGTGGCATTACTTTATGCGGAAACCTATATTGCGATGAAAAAAACGGAGCCGGCGGCAGATATTTTAGCGCAAATTCCGATTCAGGATCGCGACAGCCGTTGGCATGGATTACAAGCGCAGATTGAGCTTTTAATTAAAGCAGCTGACACGCCAGAAATTCAGCAATTACAAGCGGATTATGCAAAAAATCCAACGCCTGAAATTGCGTTGAAATTGGCAGTTCAGCTACATCAAGCTAATCGAAACGAAGAAGCATTGGACTTATTATTTAGCATTCTTAAACAAGATCTTTCTGCGGAAAATGGTGAAGTGAAACAACAGTTTTTATCTATTTTATCAGCCATTGGTAACGCAGATCCTATCACCAATAAATATCGCCGATTGCTGTATTCATTGCTTTACTAATACGATCAACTATTTTTTTATGCATGAAGGCTTTATAATGAACGAATTCCAAAAGCCTCATGCTTTATTTTATAAACAAAGGATTCTTTATGTCAGACGTTAAACACAGCAAATTATTAATTTTAGGTTCAGGCCCTGCAGGTTATACCGCAGCCATTTATGCTGCACGTGCAAACTTAAAACCTGTTTTAGTGACCGGTCTTCAACAAGGTGGCCAACTTACTACTACGGATGAAATTGAAAACTGGCCGGGTGATTTTGAAATGACCACGGGTCCAGGTTTAATGCAACGTATGTTGCAACACGCTGAAAAATTTGAAACGGAAATCGTGTTTGATCATATTAACAAAGTCGATTTATCTTCTCGTCCATTCAAACTTTATGGCGATATGCAAACCTTCACATGTGATGCATTAATCATCGCAACAGGCGCATCAGCACGTTATATCGGATTAGAATCTGAAACCGCTTATAAAGGCCGCGGTGTTTCAGCTTGTGCAACCTGTGATGGTTTCTTCTATCGCAATAAACCGGTTGCCGTTGTGGGTGGCGGAAATACCGCCGTTGAAGAAGCACTTTACTTGGCTAATATTGCGTCTGAAGTACATTTAATCCACCGTCGCGATAGTTTCCGTGCGGAAAAAATCTTAATCGATCGCTTATACAAAAAAGTCGAAGAAGGCAAAATCGTGCTTCATACTGACCGCACTTTGAATGAAGTATTAGGCGATAACATGGGCGTAACCGGTGTACGTTTAGAAAACGTGAAAACCGGCGAAAAAGAAGACGTGAAATTAGACGGTTTATTTATTGCCATCGGTCATGCGCCAAATACTGAAATCTTCCAAGGTCAGCTTGAACTTAACAACGGTTATATCGTTGTTAAATCAGGTCTTGAAGGCAATGCAACAGCAACCTCTGTGGAAGGCGTATTTGCTGCAGGTGATGTAATGGATCACAACTATCGCCAAGCCATTACTTCAGCAGGTACAGGCTGTATGGCGGCATTAGATGCTGAACGTTATTTAGATGCACAAGAATAAATAAATCTCCTTATTTATTTTCCCCTATTTAACAAAGCGGGGTTAGGGGAGATTTTAAAGAATCAATTCAGTATCAATGAACTCCCCTTCAAACTCCCTCTCAATTGAGAGGGAGAACTTTTTAAATACTAATTCTACAAATCTATGGACAAACTTCGCCAAAAATATTTACAAAAATGGCTTCGTGCGCAGCAACAACCTGTTAAAAAATTAATGCGCACCAATATTGCCCTTGCCACACTTTCCTCCTTAATTCTTGTGGCGCAAACCTATTTTCTTGCGACATTGCTCGACAAGCTCATTATGCAACATGTCGATCGCGCTGAACTGGTTCCCTATTTTATTGCATTAATCATTACTTTTGCTTTGCGTGCGGTCATTTTATGGCTACGCGAAAAAATTGGCTTTAAAGCAGGTCGATTACTGCGCAATCATATGCGCCAAAAGATTTTAGATAAAATCCATCAAGTTGGTCCTGCAACCATCAATAACAAACCAGCCGGTAGCTGGGCAAGTATCATGCTTGAACAAGTGGAAAATCTGCATAACTTCTATGCGCGTTTCTTACCACAACAAAGTTTGTCTGCCATTGTACCAATGGTGATTTTAATTGCTGTATTCCCACTCAACTGGGCGGCTGGATTGATTTTGATGGTCACTGCACCGCTTGTGCCTATTTTTATGATTCTGGTAGGGATTGCGGCAGCAGATAGCAGCCAAAAAAATATGGCTACCCTTTCTCGCTTAAGTGCTCAATTCTTGGATCGCTTACGTGGTTTAGAAACCTTGCGTCTTTTCAACCGCACTTCAGAACAAACACAACATATTGAAAGCACAACGGAAGACTTCCGTGAAACGACCATGACAGTACTTAAAATGGCGTTTCTCTCTTCTGCTGTGTTAGAGTTTTTCACCTCCATTTCCATTGCTTTAATGGCGGTGTATTTTGGTTTTAGCTATTTAGGTCAAGTGGAATTTGGTACTTATGGCACCACGCTGACCTTATTTACCGGCTTTTTCTGCTTAATTCTTGCACCAGAGTTTTATCAACCACTGCGTGATCTTGGGACTTACTACCACGATCGTGCAGCAGGTATTGGTGCTGCTGATGCTATTGTCGATTTCTTAGAAACAGATTATTTAATTGCACATCAAGGCAATGAACAAATTCCAGCACAAAGTGCGGTCGAAATTCAGGCTGAAAATTTAGTGGCGCTTTCTCCACAAGGTCAACCATTAACGAAGCCTCTTTCATTCCATATTCCGAAAGAAAGCCATATTGCCCTTGTCGGCCAAAGTGGCGCAGGAAAAACCTCTTTAATCAATGTATTACTCGGTTTCTTGCCTTATGAAGGCAGCTTAAAAATTAACGGCGTGGAACTTAATCAAAGCCGTTTAAGCGACTGGCGTAAACAAATTGCGTGGGTAGGTCAAAACCCATTACTGCTACAAGGTAGCATCAAAGAAAATCTACTTTTAGGCGATATTCAAGCAACTGATGAGCAAATTGAGCAAGCCTTGATTTCTGCTCAAGCGAAAGAATTTACCGATAAATTAGGCTTGGATAGCGAAATTAAAGATGGTGGGATTGGGGTATCCGTAGGTCAAGCTCAACGCTTAGCTATCGCACGCGCTTTACTACGCAAAGGCAATTTATTATTACTCGATGAGCCAACGGCTAGCCTCGATGCTCAGTCTGAAAATCTGGTACTTGCTGCCCTTGCAGAAATGAGTCATAACCAAACGACCCTAATGATCACACACCGTATTGAAGATCTAAAACAATGCGATAACATTTTAGTGATGCAAGAAGGTGAAATTGTTCAACAAGGCCATTTCAACCAATTAAAAGATCAAGGCTTCTTTGCCGAATTATTGGCTCAACGAAAAGAGGATATTCAATAATGCGTGCTTTACTTCCCTTTTTACGTTTATTTAAATTCGCCAAGTTGCCTTTATTTTTAGGATTAGTTTTGATGATTACAGGCCTTGCATCTAGCATAGGCTTGCTGACCACATCGGGTTGGTTTTTAGCGGCAACGGCAATTGCGGGTCTTGGCACGTTATTTAATTTCTTCTACCCTTCCGCTTCTGTGCGTGGGCTTGCTATTAGCCGCACCCTTTTCCGTTATTTTGAAAAGTTGGTGACGCACGACGCGACTTTTCGTATTTTGGCTAAATTACGCGTACAAGTTTTTGAGAAGATTATTCCCTTAAGCCCTGCAGTGTTAAATCGCTACCGTAACAGCGATTTATTAAACCGCTTAGTGTCTGATGTGGATACCCTCGATAGCCTTTATCTTCGCTTAATTGCGCCATTTATTACGGCTATTTTTGTGATTCTAGCTATGTGTATTGGCCTAAGTTTCGTCAATACTCCTTTAGCCTTAGGTTTAGGCATTAGCCTACTTTTATTGGTATTCGTTATTCCAACCGTTTTCTACCAACTGGGTAAAAAATTTGGCGACAAACTCGTGCATTCACGTGCACTTTATCGCACGCAATTCTTAGAATTTATCCAAGCACAAGCGGAATTATTGCTCTTTAATGCCGAAGATAAATTGAAAGATAACATGGCAAAAACTGAAGCTAACTGGCAAGCAGACCAGCAAAAAGAAGCCAATTTAAGCGGATTTTCAACCGCACTTTCACTCTTCTTAAATGGTTTGATTATTGCCGCAATGTTGTGGTTTAGCTCACAAGCGGAGTTTGGTAACGATGAATATCGCATGGCATTTATTGCGCTCTTCACTTTTGCTGCTTTAGCTTCATTTGAAATCTTAATGCCATTAGGTTCTGCGTTCTTACATATTGGGCAAGTGATTGCTTCAGCTGAACGCGTGACAGATATTATCGAACAGCAACCGTTAGTAGATTTTAATGGCAAAGCGGAGTTCGATCAAAGCGCGACAACATTAATTGAAGCGAAAGATCTTTCTTTTACTTATCCTGAACGTCAAAATCGTG
>CAKAQT010000077.1:0-5943 GCA_916720325.1 Parahaemophilus parainfluenzae | reverse complement strand
GCAGTTCGGTGAGTTTTGGTGCTTTTTTACCGTTTAATAACTTATGCAATACCACACCTTCTTCCGGTGGCTCGCCTTCACCTTGCGTAGAAGTCACTAAGAGCAGGTATTTTTCATCAGCAATGGTTTTCGCTTTATAATCTTTTAAAGCGACACGTTTCACGGCAATACCGGCTTCTGTAAGCTCTGCGGCAACTTTATCTGCCACCGATTTAGCATTGCCGGTTTGGGAGCCTGAAAGCACAGTAATTGAAAAAGGTTCTGCCGAAAGTGCGGTCAAATTTGCTGCCAAATGTTGCCCTGCGACCTGTTGTTCTACACCGGAAGCTTGCGACCATGCATAACCGGAAAGCCATGCCAATTGAAGAGGCGTTAGCGTTGGTAAGAGATTCAGTATTTCTGTTGGTAATGGATTGTTGTGTTGCATAAGTTTCCCCACAAGAAAATGAGTAATATCAGTAAATTCACATTAAGAAAGCGCGAGTTAAAGAATCATACCGGCAGCTACTGTGTTATAAGTTGCTTCATCAACTAAAATAAAGGCACCACCAGCAATATTTTCTTCATAAGTTGTGGCAACAATCGGTTTCTGTAAACTTAAACGCACTCGAGCAATATCATTCATCTTTAAGGCTGTAGCACCACTTTCTTGTTCGAGTGTATGAACGTTTAACACACTTTCAATTTCACTGATTTTGGCAAATACGGTTTGCGTACCATGTTTAAGTAAATATTTACGGGCGGTATTTAGTGGGCGTTCATCAAACCAACAAATTGTGGCTTCAAGTTGTTTTTGTGGTGTAAGTGGTGAACTTTCATCCACAAATAAATCACCACGAGAAATATCAATGTCGCGATCTAAACGTAAGGTAATCACTTCCCCGGCCACCGCCTGTGTCACTTCACCTTTTGGCGTAATAATCTCGGTCACTTTAGCGGTTAATCCATTTGGTTCAATTCGAATAGTCTGCCCCAGTTGCACGGAACCGCGCTCTATTCGACCTTGATAACCGCGGAAATCATCAGCTTTATCCGCATCCTGACGTACGACTAATTGCACAGGAAAATAGAAATCAGCATTGGAATGGCTCACTTCATCTACACTTGGTAAATTTTCTAAAATGGTGAGTAAAGGTTCGCCTTGATACCAAGGGGTGCTTTCACTTGCATATACTAGGTTATCGCCAAGCAATGCAGATACCGGCACAAAATGTACCTCTTTTAATCCGAGTCGTGCCGCCAATTGACGATACGCCTCCACAATGGCATTGAATTTTTCTTCGCTGTAATCCAATAAATCCATTTTGTTTACTGCCACTAAAATGTGCGGGCAATTTAATTGACGTAAAATCGCTGAATGACGTTTAGTTTGTGGTAAGAGTTGTAACGGTTTCTCATTAAAATTCAGCTGAGAAGCATCGATTAAGACGATTGCAGCAGATGCCGTGCTTGCCCCTGTCACCATGTTACGTGTGTATTGCTCATGTCCTGGGGTGTCGGCAATGATGAATTTACGTTTTGCCGTAGAGAAATAGCGATACGCTACATCAATGGTAATGCCCTGCTCACGTTCTGCTTCCAAACCATCTGTCAAAATAGAAAAATCAATGGCTTCTTTATTACCTTTCTCTTTTCCTGCGTTAAGGGTTTTGATTTGGTCGGTCAATAACGCTTTGCTATCGTAAAGTAAACGGCCGATTAAGGTACTTTTCCCGTCATCTACACTACCGGCAGTAATAAAACGAAGTGGAGTTGAATGTTGTGTCATATTTCTTCCTTATATTCTGTTAATTATTCTTTTGTATTTCATCATCTTTGAATAATGCCCCATATAAATCGCCTGAACGACTTTCAATTTTTAGAAAAATTTGTACTGTTTGAGCGTAGCGAGTTTACAAATTTTTCGTTAAGAAAATTGAAACAAAGTGAAGAGGAGCGATTTAATTGGGGTGTGTTCTTTGCTACTTTCTTGCACAAGCAAGAAAGTAGAAATACTAAAAATACCCTTCTTTTTTCCGTTTCTCCATGGCGGCTTCGCTGGCTTGGTCGTCTAGACGAGTGGCACTGCGTTCGGAAATGTCGGCAATAGCGGTTTCTTCAATAATTTCTAATGGTGTTGATGCGGTGCTCGCTACCGGACAGGTACAGCTAATATCACCCACAGTGCGGAAACGAACATCTAATACTTCGCTGACTTCATTCGGCAATTTAGGGGTTAATGGCGTCACTGGCACTAATAAACCTTTTCGACGTACAACTTCGCGTTTATGGCTGTAATAGATCGGAGGCAATTCCAAATTCTCACGAGCGATATATTGCCAAATGTCTAATTCCGTCCAGTTAGAAATTGGAAACACCCGCATGTTTTCGCCTTTATGCAATTTAGCATTGTACAGAGACCATAATTCCGGACGTTGTGCCTTAGGATCCCATTGACCGAACTCATCACGGAACGAGAAAATTCGTTCTTTAGCACGAGCTTTTTCCTCATCACGACGAGCACCGCCCATCAAGGCATCAAATCCATTCTCTGCAATGGTCTCTAATAAAGTCACCGCCTGTGCCGCATTACGCGAATCGGTTTCTTTGCGCAATACTACCGTACCTTTGGCAATGGAATCTTCCACATGCCCAACGACTAAGCGTGCATTAAGTTTTGCCACTTGTTCATCTCTAAATTGGATCACTTCCGGATAGTTATGGCCGGTATCAATGTGTACCAATGGAAACGGTAAATGTACCGGACGATCACCTAACTGGAATGCTTTACGGGCTAATGCCAGCAATACCACCGAATCCTTCCCACCGGAAAAGAGCAACGCCGGGTTTTCACATTCCGCAACGACTTCACGAATAATATGAATCGACTCAGCCTCGAGCCAGTCTAGATGTTGGTTGTTGAGTTCAGTTTTTGTCATGTTTTGCTTCCTATATTTTTCTACTTATGTAATCCACATTCCTTACTATCTTTACTCTCCCACCACCAGCGGCCGGCACGAATATCTTCGCCCTGTTTAACTTGGCGGGTACAAGGTTCACAGCCAATGCTTGGGAAACCTTGATGGTAAAGATCGTTATAAGGCACATTGTTCGCTAAGATATAAGCCCACACATCTGTTTCTGACCAATCAAAAATAGGATTGTATTTATCAATACCACGAGACTGATCTTGCTCAGCAAAAGGGAGCGCAGTACGTGTAGCCGATTGTTCTCGACGTTGTCCGGTCAGCCATGCATCTGCACCTTGAATCGCACGATTTAAGGGTTCGATTTTACGGATATGGCAACACTCACGACGTAATTCCACGCTTTCATAAAAAGCAAATTTCCCTTTTTCTTCCTCGTAGCGAGTCACTTCATCAGCAATCGGCTGAAAGCGTTCTATTTGAAGATGTGGATAGACTTTCTCAAGGTTGTCTAATAAATTTAACGTATCTTGATGAAGTAAACCGGTATCTAAAGTAAAAATACCAATATCTAAGTTTTCACGCGCAATGACATCGGTAATGACCATATCTTCTACGGCTAAACTGCTAGCAAAGCGTGCATCCTTATGGCTATCAGCAATTTGATGTAAACGTTGCTTCAATGTGGCAGTTTTTTCTGCCAAGCGATCTTTCGCATCAAGGCTTACAAGTGGAATTTGCCAAAAAGTCGGTTTAAATAAACTCATCATCCACTCCTTACGCCACTTGACCGATGGTTAAACTTTCTAAGGTAAAGTGCGGTTGTTTTTGACGTTGTTTTTCTTCGCCAAACCACGCTAATTGTTCGTGTAATTTCACCACTTCTCCCACCACAATTAAGGCTGGTGTCTCTGCTTTTTCAGCTAATTCAGCTAAATTTGCAAGTGTGCCAATCGCTGTTTTTTGAGTAAGTTGAGTACCTTGGCTGATAATCGCAACAGGCGTATTCGCAGCTCGACCATATTGTTGTAAACGTTCAGCAATGACTTGCGCTTTTAACGTCCCCATATAAATGACTAAGGTTTGATGACTTCTTGCTAAGGTTTGCCATTCAATATCAGACGCATCGGCTTTACGATGACCGGTCACAAAAATGGCGCTTTGTGCATAATCACGGTGAGTTAATGGAATGCCAGCATAGGCTGTTGCGCCAATACCCGCTGTAATACCGGGTACAACCGAAAATGGAATTTGATGTTGAGCTAATACTTCTAATTCTTCGCCACCGCGTCCAAAAACGAAAGGATCACCACCTTTTAAGCGCACTACTCGCTTGCCTTGTTGGGCAAGGGTTAATAACAATTGGTTGGTTTCATCTTGTGCGACAGAACGACCATTGGCACGTTTCCCCACAAAAATACGTTCTGCATCACGGCGAATCAAAGAAAGAATCTCATCAGAAACCAAGGCATCGTAAAGCACCACATCAGCTTGTTGAATTTCCTGTAAACCGTTAAGAGTTAGTAAGCCAGCATCTCCAGGACCGGCACCGACTAAAGAGACAAAACCACCTTGATAGTTATTTTCTAGTTGCTCAGCCAATTCCTCTTCAGCTTGTGCCTCTTGTTGATTCTTAACGAGACTAGCAAAACGTCCACTAAACATTTTTTCCCAAAAACGGCGACGTTCAGTGACCGATGCCAATTTTGCTTTTACTTGATCACGCCACTTACCAGAAATCTCAGCGATTTTGCCTAAATGTTGTGGCAATAATGCTTCCAGTTTCTCACGTAATAAACGGGCTAATACCGGCGCCTTGCCACCACTCGAAATCGCAATTTGGATCGGGTTACGATCAATAATAGAAGGGAAGATAAAGCTACAATGAGGTTGATCATCCACCACATTGACTAATTTATGTTGGCTTTCGGCTAAATGGAAAATACGGTGATTTAATACCTCATCATTTGTTGCCGCGATCACTAACATCACCGTTCTCATTTGTTCGGCATTAAATTCTTTCGCAATCCATAGCACTTTATTTTGACGTTCAAGCTCGCTTAATTCCTCATTTAATTGGCGAGCAACAATACGGACTTGAGCATTTGCTTTGAGCAACAACCCAACTTTACGAGCAGCCACTGAACCACCGCCGACAACAAGTACCGGGCGACCAGTTAAATCAGCAAAAAGTGGAAAATAATTCATGGGTATCACTCCTATTTATTCACTTTATCAGCACGTTGTGCACTGATATATAGACGATCAAATAAGCCGTTATCGACAAAATGTTTGGTATTAATCGCCTCCCACGAACCAAAACGTTGGTTCACATCAAATTGATTCACTTCGGGAAAAAGTGCGGTCGTTTTAGCAATAATTTTTTTATCTGTCGGACGGAAATAATTTTGGGCAGCCAGTTCCTGTGCTTGGGGTGACCATAAATAGCTCAAATAATCATGGGAAAGTTGATGCAAACCATCTGCCTGCGTATTTTTATTCACTTCCGCCACATAAATTGGGGTATAGGCCGTTATACTTGGGTACACCACTTCAACGCTATTTTCACCCAGTGTTTTAGCGGCTAACGCTGCTTCATTTTCCGGGGCAATTAAAACATCACCGATATTACGCTGCGTAAAAGAAATACTGGCACTGCGCGCACCGGCCTCTAAAACCGGCACATTTCTTAGCAGGCGTAACATAAAATCTTGTGGTTTATCACTATGCTGTTCGGCATAAGCTAAAGCGGATAAATAAGCAAAGCGCCCGTTCGCAGAGGTTTTAGGATTAGCAAACACCACTTTGACATCATCACGTACCAAATCCGACCAGTCTTGAATGTGTTTTGGATTTCCTTTTTTCACCAAAAGCACCATCACTGACCCAAAAGGAACGGCTCCATTCGGTAATACTTGCTGCCAATCCGCATTCACTAAGCCCTTTTTAACTAAAGCGTCGATATCATTACTTTGTGTTAGCGTCACCACATCTGCAGGCAAGCCATTTAACACGCTGAGCACCTGTTTACTGGCGC
>CAKAQT010000076.1:0-5967 GCA_916720325.1 Parahaemophilus parainfluenzae | reverse complement strand
TACGCGAATTAGTTGAACGCTTTGATATTCCATTCCATTGTGTCAGCCATGAAGGGCTCACACGTGTAGAACACGATAAATTACTGGCTGAAAAAATTGATGAATATGCACCTGATTACATTGTATTAGCAAAATATATGCGCGTATTAAATCCAGAATTCGTGGCACGTTATCCAAATCGTGTGATTAATATTCACCACTCATTCTTACCGGCATTTATTGGGGCAAAACCTTATCAACAAGCTTATGAGCGCGGCGTAAAAATTATTGGTGCAACGGCTCACTTTATTAATAATGAATTGGATCAAGGTCCGATCATTATGCAAAATGTGATTAACGTGGATCACACCTACTCTGCCGATGCAATGATGCGTGCAGGCCGAGATGTGGAAAAAACAGTATTAAGTCGTGCCCTTGATCTTGCCTTACACGATCGTATTTTTGTGTATAAAAACAAAACGGTGGTCTTGTAATGAAAGCTATCACCTTAGAGCCGATTTCTCGTATTGAAGGTGAAATCAACTTACTGGGTTCTAAAAGTTTATCGAACCGAGCATTATTATTAGCGGCCTTAGCTAAAGGCACCACAACGGTCACTAACTTGTTAGACAGTGATGACATTCGTCATATGTTAAACGCCCTTAAAGCTTTAGGTGTGAATTACCAGCTTTCTGAAGACAAAACTTGCTGTGAAGTTGAAGGCTTAGGTGGTGCATTTCAGGTTGAAAATGGCTTATCACTGTTTCTCGGTAATGCAGGGACGGCAATGCGTCCTTTAACGGCTGCGCTTTGTTTAAATGGCAACACAGAGGGTGAAGTCATATTGACCGGTGAGCCTCGTATGAAAGAACGCCCAATTAAACATTTGGTAGATGCACTTATTCAAGCGGGTGCTAATGTTCGTTATTTAGAAAATGAAGGTTATCCACCAGTTGCGATTCGCAATCAAGGAATTAAAGGTGGCGTAGTTAAAATTGACGGTTCAATTTCTTCTCAATTTTTGACCGCACTTTTAATGGCTGCACCTCTTGCTGAGGGCGATTTAGATATCCATATTGTGGGTGATTTAGTCTCAAAACCTTATATCGATATCACTCTCGCGATGATGAAAGATTTTGGTGTTTCGGTTGAAAATCAACATTATCAAGTGTTTAAGGTGAAAGGTAACCAATCCTATGTGTCACCTGGCAAATACATGGTGGAAGGTGATGCTTCATCCGCCTCTTATTTCCTTGCAGCTGCCGCGATTAAAGGCCGCGTAAAAGTGACAGGAATTGGCAAACATTCCATTCAAGGCGACCGCCTATTTGCTGATGTGCTAGAAAAAATGGGTGCCAAAATCACTTGGGGTGAAGATTTTATTCAGGCAGAACAAGCAGAGCTCCACGGCATTGATATGGATATGAACCATATTCCTGATGCCGCTATGACGATTGCCACAACCGCTTTATTTGCAAAGGGTGAAACCGTTATTCGCAATATTTATAACTGGCGAGTGAAAGAGACCGATCGCCTTGCTGCAATGGCGACTGAATTACGAAAAGTCGGTGCAGATGTTGAAGAAGGTGAAGATTTTATTCGTATTCAACCGCTTGCGCTCTCTCAATTTAAGCATGCTGAAATCGAGACTTATAACGATCACCGTATGGCAATGTGTTTTGCGTTGATTGCATTATCGGATACACCCGTCACGATTTTAGATCCAAAATGTACGGCTAAAACGTTCCCAACATTCTTCGATGAATTTGAGAAACTAAGTATTCGAAACTAAAACTGAAATAACAAAAGGCGAACAAATTAATGTTCGCCTTTTTCTTTCTCAAAAACACCGTCAAAAATGACCGCACTTTTCACTACTCTGCTGAATTTGGAATTTTATGACGAATCGCCCAATAAATAGCTAAAGCTAATATACCACAGGCTAAAATCACTAAAGCGGTTGAATAGAAAATATTGCCGATTCCGACTAATGGTGAAACCACACCACCTAAAAAGAATGGAGCAAAACCTAACAACGCAGATGCACTGCCTGCATATTGACGCTCACTTTCCATGGCTAAAGAAGAAATAGCCGGAAAAGTAATTCCCATTAATAACAACATCGTAAAGAAACCAATTTCAACAAATAACCAGTGTGGCTGAATAATTAATACCGCAATGGTATAAAGTGCAGCAACCACAAAAGCCAATACGCCAATCGCTAAAGCCTTACGATTTGGCAATTTACCTCCAACATTTGCCCCGATGACTAACGCCGCCCCATTTGCACCAAAACATAAACTAAAGATAAATGCACTCAACCCATAGAAACTTTGAAAAATAAATGGCGAAGCCGAAATATAGGCAAACATGGAACCAAGCAAGAAACTTTGAATTCCTACATAGCTCATAAATAAGCGATTTTTGATAATCACACCAAACGTCAAAAAGGTGGAAAATATTGAACCTTGTAAGCGATTTTCGACATTCAAACTTTCTTTTAAACGGAAACAGAAAAGCAAAACAATCACACCAATCAATGCAAGGAAAACAAATACGCCTTTCCAACTGATGTATTCCAACAATAAACTACCAAGGATTGGTGAAATAATTGGGGCGAGCCCGTTAATTGTCATTAATAAACCAAAGAAACGTGTCATTTCACGCCCACGATAAAGATCGGTTGCAACAGCACGAGAAATAACCACACTCCCTGCCGAAGAAAGCCCTTGAATCACACGTAGGACAATCATCGCTTCAATATTTGGTGCATAAACGATTAAGACCGTGCTGATAATATAAATCACCAATGAAATAATAAGCGGAATTTTTCGCCCAAATTTGTCACTGAGAGGCCCGAGAAGTAACTGCCCTACCGCCAGACCAATCATGGCAGTGGTGAGAGTAAGTTGTGTCATTGAGGCGCTTGTTTCAAAAAAGCTCGCGAGTTGCGGCAGTGAAGGTAAATAAAGATCCACCACAAATGGTCCAAATGCAGAAAGGACACCGAGTAATAAAACAAGGAAAAGTTTTGAATTTGCTTTCGCCATGAAAATCCTCAAGAAAAATAAAAATGAGAGGCTGATTTTAACTTATATCCGTACAATTAATAAACAAAAAAGCACCGAGTATTCGGTGCTTTTGCTCACTACTTCTGAATAGAAGATAAAAATTCTTTGCGGGTTTCGCGATCTTCTAAAAAGACTCCGCCATAGGCTGATGTCACAGTATAACTGTGGGTATCTTTTACCCCACGCGCTTTCACACAGAAATGTGTCGCTTTCACATAAACCGCCACATCATCCGTTTCTAAAATCGTTTGAAATGCCGTTAAAAGCTGCTCAGTTAAACGCTCTTGCACTTGTGGACGCTGCGCAAAAAACGCCACAATGCGATTGATTTTAGACAAGCCAATCACCCAATCTTTTGGATAATATGCCACAGCAACATTGCCATCAATTGTCACAAAATGATGTTCGCAAGTACTAGTCAAGGTGATGTCATTCACCTGCACCATTTCGCTCACTTTCATTTGGTTTTTGATTTTCGTCATTTTCGGGAAATTGGCATAATCCATTCCACTGAAAATTTCATCAATAAACATTTTAGCTAAGCGATTTGGTGTTTCTTCTAGGCTATCATCACGTAGATCTAACCCAATCAATTTCATCACTTCACGCATATGCGAAGCAATCGCCTCACGGCGCTCATCTTTACATTGAGTCGGATCAATCATTGGTGTTTCGATGCCTTTGGCAACCAAGGCTCGGCGGACATTTTCCGCATCAGGTGAAATCGCGTTCATTCACTTTCCATTTATAAAAAAATAATGCGGCATTTTAGCAAAAGATGAATTATTCGTAAAATGCGAAAAATCACCCTAATTTATTAATTTCCTTCATATTGTATTTCGGGCTACAATATATCCACTTTTATTTCGCTCAACCCAAAGGATTGATTATGTTGCCACTTGAAGATGCCTTGGCGCAAATGCTCAACCAACTTCCCTTCCCAACAAAAACTGAAACACTGGCTTTAACTGAAGCCGATGATCGTGTTTGTGCGGAAGATGTGATTTCTCCAATTAACGTGCCTTCTTTTGATAATTCCGCGATGGATGGCTATGCGGTTCGTTTAGCCGATTTACAGCAATCCATGACACTTTCTGTTGCGGGAAAATCCTTTGCAGGTAATCCGTTTCAAGGGGAATGGGGAGCACAAAGTGCGGTCAGAATTATGACGGGTGCGATGATTCCAGAAGGTGCTGATGCAGTAGTTATGCAAGAAGATGTCACCGTTAATGAAGATGGTTCTGTGACTTTTTCCGCATTACCAAAAGCCAATCAAAATATCCGTCGTATTGGTGAGGATGTGAAAAAAGGTGATGTGGTATTACATCAAGGGGATGAGTTAAATGCCGTTTCTTTACCTTTACTTGCATCATTAGGCATCGCTGAAGTGAAAGCTTACCCACGATTAAAAGTGGCTGTGCTTTCAACGGGTGATGAATTAGTGCCTGTTGGCAAACCATTAGAAGCGGGACAAATCTACGATACCAACCGTTTCACCGTGAAATTAATGCTAGAAAAATTAAATTGTGACGTACTTGATTTCGGTATTCTGCCGGATAACCAAGCAGAATTTGAAGCGGCTTTTGTGAAAGCACAGGCTCAGGCCGATCTTGTGATCACAAGCGGTGGCGTTTCGGTGGGTGAAGCCGACTTCACGAAAACCGTGTTAGAAAAAGTGGGCCAAGTGAATTTCTGGAAAATTGCAATGAAACCCGGCAAGCCATTTGCATTTGGTAAATTAGAAAATGCTTGGTTCTGCGGTTTACCCGGCAATCCCGTTTCTGCATTAGTGACATTCTATCAATTAGTTCAACCGGCTATTGCTAAATTAAGCGGCAAAAAACACCCGAAAAAACAACCGCACTTTCAAGCGATTGCCCAAACCAATTTGAAAAAATCACCGGGACGTTTAGATTTCCAACGCGGTTTCTATCAAATTAATGAAAATGGTCAACTTGAAGTACACCCAGTGGGTTTCCAAGGCTCACATTTATTCAGTTCTTTTGTGAAAAGTAACTGTTTTATTCGCCTCGAAAAAGATCGCGGCAATGTAGCTGCAGGCGAAATCGTCACCATTGAACCTTTTAATCACCTATTGGGGCAATAATGGCTGAATTAAGCTACGAAGAAGAACTACGCTATAACCGCCAAATCATCTTAAAAGCGGTTGATTTTGATGGACAAGAAAAGCTGAAAGACAGCAGAATGTTAATTGTCGGTCTGGGCGGTTTAGGCTGTGCGGCAAGTCAATATCTTGCCGCCGCTGGTGTGGGTCATTTAACTTTGTTGGATTTTGACACCGTATCGCTTTCCAATTTGCAACGTCAGGTGTTACATACTGATAGCCGATTAAATATGCCTAAAGTGGAATCGGCTAAAATCGCGTTACAACAGATTAATCCTCACGTAGAAATTGAAACCATCAATGCACAACTTTCCGAAGAAAAACTCGCGGAAATCATACCGCACTTTGATGTGATATTAGATTGTACCGATAACGTGGATATTCGTAATGCGCTCGATCGTGGGTGCGAACAAGCGAAGATCCCGCTAATTTCAGGTGCAGCTATCCGTTTAGAAGGGCAAGTATCCGTCTTTACTTATGAACCCAATACCCCAACCTATCGCCAGCTTAGCCAACTTTTTGGACAAAACGTTTTAAGCTGTGTAGAAGCTGGCGTACTGGCGCCAATTGTGGGTATTGTTGGCTCTATTCAAGCCTTAGAAGCCATCAAAGTGCGGTTAAAAATCGGTTCAAATTTATGTGGACGTTTGTTGTTAATCGATGGATTAACCATGCGTATCCGAGAAATGAAATTACCCGTCTAATAGTTGGACAGACATCAAGTCTGTCCTTCTCTCAAATTACCCACAAATAATTATCCCTCCCCTCGTGCATTAACAAAAAACAAATGCT
>CAKAQT010000075.1:0-5994 GCA_916720325.1 Parahaemophilus parainfluenzae | reverse complement strand
GGGGACAAATAATGGTTTCAAATCTTATCGATAAAGACGGTCGTCAATCTAAAGGTGTATTATTATTACGTACTTTAGCGATGCCTTCAGACACCAACGCTAACGGTGATATTTTCGGTGGCTGGATTATGTCACAAATGGATATGGGCGGAGCAATTCTAGCAAAAGAAATTGCTCATGGTCGTGTCGTTACCGTTGCTGTAGAAAGTATGAATTTTATTAAGCCTATCGCCGTCGGTGACGTGGTGTGTTGTTATGGCCAATGTCTCAGCGTGGGTCGTTCCTCTATAAAAATCAAGGTAGAAGTATGGGTGAAAAAAGTCGCAAGTGAACCAATTGGGGAACGTTACTGCGTGACAGATGCCGTATTTACCTTTGTCGCGGTTGGAAAAGACGGAAAATCTCGCGCTATTCCACGTGAAGGTAATCTTGAACTGGAACGCGCATTAGCCTCTATCGAAGAATTACAATTAAATTGTTAAAAGGAGAAATAATGTATTACGTGATTTTTGCCCAAGATGTTCCTGGCTCTTTAGAAAAACGTCTTTCAGTACGTGAACAACATCTTGCTCGTTTAAAACAATTACAAACAGAAGGGCGCTTATTAACAGCAGGCCCCAACCCCGCCATTGATGATGAAAATCCAGGCGAATCTGGCTTTACTGGCTCGACAGTGATTGCTCAATTCGAAAGCCTGTCTGCAGCAAAAGACTGGGCGTCACAAGATCCTTACGTAGAAGCGGGCGTTTACGGTGATGTAATTGTGAAGCCTTTCAAAAAAGTTTTCTAAATAAAACGAACTCTACACTCAAAGACGGATCTAAATATCCGTCTTTCTCTTTATATGGAATCTCCTATGCGAGCACTTAAACACACGACAATTTCGTTATTAATTTTAACCGCACTTTCAGGCTCAGCTTTGGCTAATCAGCATGCCCATAAAAACAAAAATGAAACTGTGCCACAAATTAACCTTGCAGAAGAACAAGCCAAATGGGCACAGCAACAGCATGCTCATGAATTAAAGTTGATTGAACAACGCGCGACTTTTCTGCAATTAGAATCGCTCCTAAAAAGTGCGGTCAAAAATAATCATGTTTCTAATAATGCGAAGTTATTCCTGAGTTTGATTGATTCCTTAAAAGGCTATCCATTGCAAACTGATGCTATGGCGGCTTATTTAGATGCACGTGTAAAAACCGTTAATCGCGATACGCCTCGTGAAGAAGTGAATGCATTGCGAACAGACATTGAACAATTTATTCAGCAGCATGCCTCTCATTTTCTACGTGGAAAATTAGAACAAAGCATTTTTACATTATTAACCAATGCTGAAGATACTCAAGCGCTCGCTAAACTCACGCCAAATAATTTGGAAACACAAATTGCCGTGCTCACGGCTAAATATCAAATAGAAGCAGCCAATACCAATCAAACCGCAGAAAACCAATCAAACGATAAGAATAAATCGGCTATTTTGTCTGAATATGAACAACTTTGGCTCAATAATGCTGAACTTCCTAATGATGCGCAACTCTGGGCGGCTTGGTATTCACAAGGTGGACGCTCTGAAGAGAAAATCTATCAAAAAGCGGAAATGCTTTTTAGTAAAAATGACGCGAAAGGTCTCGAAATACTCGCTAAAGAATTAGAAAAAGTTGATGGTGCAAAAGAAAATGCTCAGGTAAATATCGATTTGGCTCTTTATTTGGATCTCTTAAAAAATCCAGCAAATCTGAAAACACTCGCTGAGAGCCTCCCATTAATGGATGGTAATACGAATAAAATTATCCATAAATTTGCTGTAGTGCTAGGTTTTGCTCGTTATCTACGAACCATTCCGGAAAATATGAATGAGCCAACGTTTACCCTTTACGAACAATGGGCGAAAAATTGGCAATTAAATGAAACGGAATTACGTGATTGGAAAATTGCCTTTATTAGTCGTTTCTTTGATAACGAAAGCCCTAATTTTGTGCAATGGCGCGATCAAGAACTTCTCAAACTTAATGCAGATAATCTCATTGAGCGTCGTTTACGTACGGCTATTTGGCAAAAAACGGATTTATTAGCTTGGTTAAATGCACTTTCAGATGAAGCAAAACAAAAACAAGAATGGCGTTATTGGATGGCTAAAACAACCGCTCAAGCATCCGATAAAGATGCAAAACAACACTTAGAAGCTTTATCGAAAGAACGTGGGTTTTATCCAATGTTGGCTGCGGTCAAATTAGGCCATTCTTACAAACTAGAAATGCCTAAAATGCCTCAAGAGTCCAATATCCAAGAGAAATATGCAACTGAATTAGCTGAGATTGCAGAACTGCGTCAATTAGATCGATTAGGTGCAGCCAAACAACGCTGGCGTTCTCTATTGGAAAAATTACCACAAGAGAAACAACTTGCGTTAAGCCAATATGCGAATGAACAAAATTGGTTTGAATTGGGCGTAGATGGCTCGATTATTGCAAAAGCTTGGGATTATATCGACTTACGCTTACCAAATGCTTACAGTCAATATTTTGATATTGCCCTCAGTAATGTGAACCTCAGCGCAACGGAACCTCAAGCTATTGTGGATAATCGTGTAACCAAAACCTTCGCCATGGCAATTGCGCGCCAAGAAAGCGCTTGGAATCCAATGGCACAATCTTCTGCAAATGCTCGAGGATTAATGCAGTTATTACCGAGTACGGCACAAAAAACGGCAGAAAATCAGCAACTTCCTTATAACGGTGAGGTAGATTTATTCAAACCGCTTAATAATATTTTACTCGGTACAGCTCACTTAAATGAGCTGAATGCTAAATATCCAAATAATCGCATTTTGATCGCCTCTGCCTATAATGCCGGAGCAAGCCGTGTAGAAAAATGGCTTTCGAGAGCCAATGGCAAATTGGCTATGGATGAATTTATTGCGTCCATTCCATTCTTTGAAACTCGGGGTTATGTTCAAAACGTATTAACTTACGATTTTTACTATCAAAACCTACAAAACAAAGAAAAATTACAAACCTTTAGCAAAGAGGAATACGATCGGCTATACTAGTCGCACTAGTTTAATAGTATAGGATTGTTGATATGTATATTAGTCGCAATTTAGAACAATGGAATGCTTTCCTCGCGACCTTGCAAACCGCGTTTGAGCAAGGCAAAGCACAAGATTTCTTAACGCTTCTGCTCACGCCTGATGAGCGCGATGCGGTGGGTTTGCGTTTACAAATCGTGGCTCAGTTATTGGATAAAAACCTCTCTCAACGAGAAATTCAACAAAATCTCAATACCAGTGCGGCAACCATTACGCGTGGTTCTAATATGCTCAAAACAATGGATCCGGATTTTATAAACTGGGTAAAAAGCCAACTCGATGAGCAAGCTGCAAAAAACTAAGCGAATTCTGACCGCACTTTTACATCTTTTTCGCCCATCTTGGTGGAAAAAAAATTGGCAACGGGTTGCGTGGCGTTTCTCTCTCGCAATCCTGGCGTTTTTCATTTGTTTTCGCTTTATCCCTGTTCCCTTCTCTGCCTATATGGTACAGCAAAAAATCGGGCACTTATTACAGTTAGATTTCAGCTATTCAATCAAATATGATTGGGTGAGTCTTGATGAAATCTCACCGAATATGCAGCTTGCGGTGATTGCCGCTGAAGATCAAAAATTCCCCCACCACTGGGGCTTTGATTTTGAGGCAATTCAAAAGGCCTTTAAATTCAATGAAAAATCTCGCCGAACCCGAGGTGCTTCAACAATTTCACAGCAAACTGCGAAAAACCTCGTTCTCTGGCATGGACAAAGTTGGTTTCGCAAAGGATTGGAAGTTCCCACAACGGCATTAATGGAAATCTTTTGGTCCAAAGAACGGATTTTAGAAGTGTATTTAAACATTGCAGAATTTGGTAATGGCATCTTTGGTGTGGAAGCTGCCAGCCATTATTACTTCAAAAAATCGGCAAAGAATTTAACTCAATCAGAAGCAGCATTACTCGCTGCGGTTTTACCGAATCCTATCATCTATAAAGTGAATAAGCCTAGTGCATTAGTTCGTAAAAAACAAAGTTGGATTATGGGACAAATGAATGGATTAGGCTTGAATTATCTAAAAGAAATGTAGATTTCTATAAAGAAAAAACCTTGAAACTCACTTTAAGTTTCAAGGTTTTAAATTTGGTGGAGATAATCGGGATCGAACCGACGACCTCTTGAATGCCATTCAAGCGCTCTCCCAACTGAGCTATATCCCCAAATAACGCAAGCTATGATAAATTTCGGCTGATAAACTGTCAATATTGAAATAATCAAATCCCGCTTATCAGCCTAAATATTAAGCGTTTTGAGATTTAATAAAATCAATGGCACGTTGGATGCGCGCTAACACACGTTCACGGCCGATACCCACTAATGTCACATCCATAGAAGGTGATTGACCTGAGCCTGTTACTGCCACGCGTAATGGCATCCCGACTTTCCCCATACCCACTTCTAATTCAGCCGCGGTTTGTTCAATCGCTTCATGAGTAGAATGTAAATCCCAGCTAGAAAGTGCGGTCAATTTTTCTTTTACTTTTTCAAGTGGTTCAATAGCTGCTGCTTTAAAGTGTTTCTTCACTGCCGCTTCATCAAAACTTTCAAACTCTTCGAAGAAATAACGGCTTGCTGATGCCATTTCTTTTAAGGTTTTGCAACGTTCTGCAAGCATCGTCACGATTTCAGTTAACGCTGGACCATTTGAAGTATCAATACCTTGATCTTTATAGTGCCATGCAAGGTGTTTTGCCACATATTCAGGTGGTAATTCACGAATGTAATGGTGATTTAACCACAATAATTTTTCCGTGTTAAATGCACTTGCTGATTTACTCACATGATCTAATTCGAAGTATTTAATCATTTCTTCACGTGTAAAGATCTCTTGGTCACCATGACCCCAACCTAAACGAACAAGATAGTTGATTAAGGCTTCTGGTAAATAACCGTCATCACGATATTGCATCACACTTACCGCACCATGACGTTTTGAGAGTTTTTGACCATCATCACCGTTAATCATGGAAACGTGCGCATATACTGGAATTGGTGCGCCTAACGCTTTTAAGATATTAATTTGACGCGGGGTGTTGTTAATGTGGTCTTCACCGCGTACAACATGAGTAATACCCATATCCCAATCATCCACCACTACACAGAAGTTATAGGTTGGTGAACCGTCGGTACGACGAATAATTAAATCATCTAATTCGCTGTTGCTGATTTCAATACGACCACGCACCGCATCATCAAACACGACTGAACCTTCTGTTGGGTTTTTAAAACGTACTACGTGTGGCTCATCGGCTGCATGATTGTGATCATGTAAACAATGACGGTCATAACGTGGTTTTTCTTTGTTTTGCTCTTGTGTATGGCGTAATTCTTCTAAGCGTTCTTTAGAGCAATAGCAACGATAAGCCAAGCCTTGCTCAATCATTTCATCAATCACTTGATTGTAACGATCAAAGCGTTTGGTTTGATAATAAGGACCATGTTCCCAAGCAAGGTTTAACCACTCCATCCCTTCAATGATTGCCGCTGTAGCTTCCGGTGTGGAACGCTCTAAATCAGTATCTTCAATACGTAATACAAACTCACCGTTATTATGTTTTGCAAATAACCAAGAATAAAGGGCTGTACGTGCGCCACCCACGTGCAAATAACCTGTTGGACTTGGGGCAAAACGCGTACGTACTTTGACATTCGGATCTAATTCAAAAGGAGGATCAATTTTCATTTTCTTAATAACCTATTCATTTACAAAAATTACCTTTATTTTACTACGACTTGCGTGACTTCTAAATAAAAAATCTGATTTTATGCCTATTTTTGCAACAACTAGACGCTTTTTCATAAAAATATATTGACTGAAATCTCATTATACTTATAATGCCAATCCACAACATTAAGGGCGATTAGCTCAGTTGGGAGAGCACCTCCCTTACAAGGAGGGGGTCACTGGTT
>CAKAQT010000074.1:0-6051 GCA_916720325.1 Parahaemophilus parainfluenzae | reverse complement strand
ATTATCAGCACACCTGAAAATGCAGGTAAGAAAAGCTGGTGGAAATTCTGGTAATAATTAAAAAACAAAACCTGCTTGCAACATCAAGCAGGTTCGTTGTATTACAAGGTAATAAAAATGTCAAAAATTCTATTAGTCGATGATGATATTGAGCTAACTGATTTGCTTGCAGAAGTATTAAGACTGACAGGTTTTGAAGTCGAGGTCGCCAATAATGGCCAAGAAGCATTAGATAAACTAAATGCAAGCCACCAATTAGTTTTATTGGATGTAATGATGCCTGTTTTAAACGGCATTGAAACGCTCAAGAAAATTCGCCAAATATCGAATATTCCAGTAATGATGCTCACCGCTCGGGGAGAAGAAATTGATCGAGTATTAGGACTTGAACTAGGTGCTGACGATTATCTTCCTAAACCATTTAACGATCGAGAATTAGTTGCTCGTATAAAAGCAATTTTACGTAGAGTAGGCTCTTCTGAACTTGACTCACAATCAGATCAAATATCATCAAAAGAAGACAAGACACTAGAATTTGATGAATTAATACTACATCCTGGAATTCAACAAGCCTCTTACCAGGGTATTGATTTATCTTTGACTGGCTCTGAATTTGCCCTTCTATATAAATTGGCTCTAAACCCTGGACAAATTATTTCTAGAGAAGAACTCAGTGTAAATGTTCTAGGAAAAAATTTATCTCCTTTTGATCGCTCAATTGATATGCATATGTCAAACTTACGCAAAAAACTTCCTGAAAGAAAAAATGGTATGCCATGGCTAAAAACATTACGTGGTCGTGGTTATTTATTGGTTTGTGAATAATGTATACAACAAAACTTAGTTTAAACCGTTTAACCATACGTACATTCTCCGTTTTCTGGATTGCGTTGTTTGTAATGACGACTCTTCTAGTCATTCTTCCTTATTTCGATGGACATTTATATTCTGAGCTTGATGATAATGAAATAGCCACTTATCAACAAAAACTCGTTGAGTCTATTCGAAATAATAAAATTAAAGGACTTCTAGCGGGTGTTCCTGTTCTTCCTACAGATAAATTTGACTCAGCACGCCCAGTTTTAATTACACCAAATAAAGAAGTATTTGGTGCACTAGGAGAAGAAAAAACACATATCCTTCAATTTTTTGATGAATCAACTAACTTTACTATTCCACAAAGAAAAACCTTCAGAGATATCCAAATTGCAGGTCCCTTTAAAGTATATATAGGCGATGCTGAAGAAGCCTCTGAGCTCTTTTTTATATCAAGAGTTAACGGGCAGCAAGAAGTATTACGCTATATGCTAAACCATCCATGGGTACTACTACTCATGACCCTAATTATTACAACTCCCTTACTTTGGTGGTTTACTTATACAATTGTTAAGCCTATCACCAAGCTACAAAAAGCCGCTAATAGTGTTGCACTGGGTGATTTCAAGGTAGATAACGAACTAGCTAATCAAGGCCCTTCTGAACTACGAGAGGTCGGACAAAGCTTTAACAAAATGTCCATTGCTATTAATAATTTAATCTCTAACCAACATAATTTACTTTCATCTATTTCACATGAATTAAAAACCCCGTTAACCAGATTACAACTCTCTACAGCACTTATTCGTCACAAAGTAGGTAATATAGATGCTGTTGAAAGAATTGAAAAAGAAATATCAAGAATGGATAAAATGATTAGTGAGCTACTCCTCATTTCTCGTCAAAAAATGCATTCTCAAATGGAGCATAATCTATTTACAATCGATCATCTTTGGACTGACGTTATCAAAGATGCATTATTTGAAGCAGAGCAACGTAAAATAATTTGTGATGTCAATATTTCAATTTTACACCCAGAAAAACACACCATTTATGGTAATTTAAGACTACTCACAAGTGCTATTGAAAATATTATTCGTAACGCATTAAAATATACTAAAAACAGAATTTTTCTGACTATTTCCTTGCATAGAAATGTGCAAGAGAATGATTATGTTCAAATCCGAGTTGAGGACAATGGACTTGGTTTGCCACCTGAAGAATTTGAAAAAATTTTCAAGCCATTTTATCGTGTTGATGAAACAAGAACTAGAGCTACTGGTGGGACCGGATTAGGTTTAACTATCGTTGCTAATGTAGTTAATGAGCATCAAGGAAAGGTCTGGGCTGAACAAAGTAATTTAGGTGGGCTTGCTGTCACGATTCAACTTCCATTATGGAAACAAAGTTAATTCAAACAAGGCGATATTTTCATATCGCCTTGTTCTTATTTAATTTTCACTCTTTTTAATCTCAGTGCATTAGACAGAACCGAAAGTGAGCTCATCGCCATCGCTGCACCAGCCAAGACAGGGCTTAAATAACCCAATGCTGCAAGTGGAATACCTAACACATTATAAATCAAAGCAAAGAATAAATTTTGTTTAATATTCTTTAATGTTGCTCGGGAAATCATTAATCCATCAACTAACTGATTAACCGAATGCTGCATGAGTGTCGCCGATGCAGTTTGCTCTGCAACATCAGAACCCGATTTCATCGCAAAGCTTACGTTAGCCATTGCTAATGCGGGTGCATCATTTACACCATCACCAACCATTGCAACCACTTTTCCTTGCTGACGTAATGTTTCAACATAGGCCGCTTTGTCACGTGGACTACAATTACCCCGTGCGGTTTTCACACCAACTTGCTGAGCAACATAATCAACGACAGATTGCTGATCGCCACTCATTATCACCACATCAATATTATGTTGGTGTAAGCGTTGAATCGCTTGCAAACTATCCTCTTTTAGACTGTCTGCTAGCGCAAATGCACCGATTGGACTGTTATCTACAGATACCGCAACAACACTCGCGATTTGCCAAATTTGAGGCATATTATCTGGTAAGGTTAATTCACAATAAGTCAGTTTACCGACTTTAACCAAACCAACTCCTTCAATGTGAGCAGATATACCCTGCCCCACTTCTGAATGAACCGAAAGTGCGGTCGGAATTTCAAGTGATTTTTCCTGTGCAGCCAGGACTATCGCTTTAGCTAAAGGATGATTGGCATTTTGCTCAACGGAAGCCGCAATGCGATATAAATCTTCCTCAGAATAGACCGCACTTTGTGGTTGCCAAACAGCGGCAATTTTGAGTTCTCCTTGAGTTATCGTTCCTGTTTTATCTAATACCACCGTATCCACATGCGCTGCCTCTTCCATGGATGCTGCATCTTTAAACCAAATCCCTGCATTGACTGCTTTCCCCATTCCCACCATTATGGCAGCAGGTGTAGCAAGTCCTAACGCACAAGGACAAGCGATAACTAACACGGCAACCGCATGAATTAAAGCGGTAACCCAATCACCTTTTATCCACCAGGTTAATCCAAATGTCATTACGGAAATCAATAACACGGCAGGCACAAATACAGCAGCAACTTTATCAGCAAAACGAGAAATCGGCGCTTTTGTACCTTGCGCTTCAGAGAGCGCTTTCATCATATCGCCCAATAGCGTTTGCTGTCCGAGTTGATTAGCTCGATAAATAAGACTACCTTGTGTCACCATTGCCCCTGCAAGCACAGGGCTTTGAGACATTTTTTCTAATGGGTGAGATTCACCGGTTAAATGACTCTCATCGCACCAACCACTCCCTTGTTCAACTACGCCATCAGCTGCAATACGTTCACCTTGATTAGCTCGTAAAATATCGCCTATTTTTACTTGATCGAGAGAAATCGTCTTCCAACGATTTTCACGTTGAACACTCACTTGTTTTGGGGTGAGTTGTAATAATAATCCTAAACTATTTAAGCTTTGTTTCTTCGTTCTTTCCTCAAGAAATTTCCCAAGGCTGACGAAACCGATGACCATCACCGATGCTTCAAAATAAACATGAGATGCGCCATCATGCCCCATTGACTGATGATAAAAAAGCATAAAGACTGAATAGAGATAAATCGCCAACGTACCTGTACTCACTAGTACATCCATATTGGCTAAACCACCTCGAATACTACCAATCGCACCTTTATAAAAAGGAATGGCTAACCAGAGTTGCACAATGCTCGCAAGAACAAATTGCCACATTGGCGGCATCATCCAAGAATGATGATTAAACATCATCCCGATCATTCCGATTAAAAAAGGAATGTTAATGAACAAAAGCAACCATAAACGCGGACTAATCTTCGTTTCATTAGGTGCGCTAGGTAACACATTTTGTTTTAGAATGCCATTAAATCCAGCCTTTTGAATAATGGTTAAAATATCTTGTTCTGAAGCCTGAGATGAATCAAATACTACGTGCGCTTCCTCCGCCGCAAAATTTACGCCAGCTTCAGAGACAAAATCTTTTCGATTCAACACCTTTTCAATCCGATTAGCACAGGATTGGCAAGTCATCCCCTCGATTTGAATGGCTATTTTTTTATTCTGTTGCATCAAAACCTGCGTCTTCAATTGTTTCAATTAATTGTGGAATACTGACCGCACTTTCATCAAAGGTAACTACTGCTTTACCGTCATCAAGTGTCACTACGGCTTTTTCTACGCCATTAAGCTCTTCCAATACTCTAGTGACGCTTTTCACACAACCACCACAAGTCATTCCTGTTACATGTAATGTAATTGATTTCATATTTACTCCTTAATTATTGATATAGATTGAAATTAAGCTTACTATAAACCTTAACATAAGGTTAAGGTCAAGGATTTTTTATGAACATTAGTGAAGTGGCAAAATTAGTCGGTTTATCAAGTAAACAAATTCGGGATTATGAAAAGTCCGGCTTATTAAAGACTGCACAGAGAAGCCTTTCCGGTTATCGCCATTATGAAGAAAAGGATTTAGAACGACTACGTTTTATTCGTCACTCTCGAGATGTTGGGTTTTCACTCCAACAAATTCACCAGCTTTTGCAATTACAGGATAATCCCAATCGTAGTAGCCGAGAAGTGAAAGCACTCACGACGCAGCATATTAAAACATTGAATGAGCAAATTCATCACTTGCAAAAAATGGTAGAGGAATTGGAACGATGGCATAACGCTTGTCAGGGCAATGATTGCCCTGAATGCAGTATTTTGGAAGGATTAAAAGGATAAATTAATATTCCCAGCTTTCAGGATCGATGCCTAAATCACGCATGATCTCTTTGGCATTTTCAGGAATCTCATCATGGCGTTCTTTCATTAAATCTGCATCAGTCGGTAATGGCTGCCCCGTAAAAGCATGTAAAAATGCCTCACAAAGCAATTCACTATTTGTTGCATGGCGCAAACTTTTTAACTGACGACGCGTGCGCTCATTCGTCAAAATTTCCAATACTTTAATTGGAATCGAAACTGTAATTTTTTTGACTTGCTCGCTCTTTTTGCCATGCTCTGCATAAGGGCTAATATATTTGCCATCCCAGTTTGCCATAATGCACCTTAAATAACCTGATAATTTGTCTGTATTTTAATGAAAAATAAGCAAAATGACAATCTAGACGGCTAAAAGTATAGCAATCTAGATAAGATAAATAAAAACCACCTTTCGGTGGTTTCAGTCAATTATAAGGTTTTTGCAAGATCTTTTAGGAAAGCTTTAAACTCTTTGCCTAATTTATCATGACGAAGACCATATTCTACAAAAGCTTCCATATAGCCAATCTTATCACCACAGTCAAAGCTTCTTCCAGTCATATGGAATGCTTCAACGATCTCTTTCTCTATAAGCATATCGATCGCATCCGTTAATTGGATTTCATCCCCCACACCAACAGGTGTTCTTTCTAATAAATCCCAGATTTCAGCAGAGAATACATAACGACCTACAACCGCAAGATTTGATGGAGCATCTTCAACAGAGGGTTTTTCAACAATGCTGTTAATTTTGACGCTATCACCACCTTTTAACTCTACGCCACCACAATCAGCAATACCATAGCTACTCACTTCATCAGCGGAAACAGGCGCTACCATAATTTGGCTCGCTTTGGTTTCTTTGAAACGTTTAATCATCGCAGAAAGATTTTCTTTCTTTTGATTTGCCGTAAAATCCGCTAAAAGCACATCAG